>NZ_JAUORC010000049.1:0-11484 GCF_030547465.1 Shewanella sp. 5_MG-2023 | reverse complement strand
ACTCTATTGAAGGTGATATTAGATTATTGAGGGTAAATACAAATGACTAAACCTCGAGAGATATCCATTTCAAACACGTTTTGGGGCAAATACAAGTTAGTTCCCTAACCCACTTTTGGACAGAAGTGTTTTAGAATTAACGAGCTAGTTCTATAGCTTTGCTTGAACTTAACTAAGGTATTAATACAGATAAATCTATGTCAGATAAATTTGAAATACTGTTCCTTAGAGATTAGGACATGAAGAGTAAAGCTCATGTTTTATTTTTTGTATAGCGTCGTCTTCATCTTTCACACTAATGAGTAACTTAAGTTCATTTAAGCTATACTTAACCTCTACCCCACTTGAAATGTAATTGTAAACCACCTCACTAATAAACCCTTCAATAAAATCACCTTTCATTCCCTTAGATGAATTTATAATCAAATTAATTTTGTCATTACAATCGAAATATCTATTGTACTTACTATTCACGATTAATTTTTTGCACACTTCTACTGCTACATTATGGAATAGTGGATCTCTTCTAGTTTCCAAAGTGTTCATAATGTATAGGAAAAACTCTTGCAAGAGAAAAGCTTCTTTTTCCCTCCTAACTTTCCCAAAGTCTTCCTGGTCAACTGAAACTAGCACTTCTAATGCGTCACACACATATATTGATAGATATTCTAAAAACTTATAGCCATATAAATTATCACAACGACCAAATCTATTTACATGAGCTAGCACCCTTATGATATTATCAACTCTGCTTTCTTTAAAATTAGCTGAATACTCCTTGTTAAAAAGGTTTAATACTTCAAGCAGCCATTTCTCCTGCAACTCTGAATATCTATACATTTGAAAAAATTCATGCGAAATGTGCACTCCGCCACTATCTGATTTGTAATTAAATGCATTGAGATTATAGTTCTTCAACCAGTATCTTTTTACTGCGTTGCTTCTTGAGTATATCACTGATGTGGGGCTAAAAATCTTGCAAAAAACGTCCCTTGATTCTGAGTTATATTTATCAAAATATGAAATCAAGTTTGATGATATTCTTTTTTCGGTTCTCCAACCATTGCACATTCCAGTAATAACATCAGCTTTAAAGTTGGTTTTATCATTGCTGTCGTAATAAATACCTAGCAACTCATCCATATATATCTGCTTTTTTACTCTTGGATTCTTAATCAATACATAAGAAAAGAAATAGTAAATCGCAAATGCTAAACTCAGTATCAAAATAACTAAATTAGCTACCCTAACAGAATAAACAGTCGTAAACATACTAAACAGAGAAACAATATTTATTAATGCAAATATGACAAGTAAGTGATAAATCTTCACACCAAAAAACGTTTTGTATGACTTAATTAAATACTGGCCATAATCTATACCAATAACGGATTTGGATTCTGCAAGTGAGGTAAGGCCAATAATAGTCATGTTAATTGCAATAATTGCTAACCAAACACTTCCATCTGTAACCAGCTCATGTATATCTATAAATGAATTCACGACTAACCCTCAATAATTAGCTCACATAAAATCTAAATTTTTCAAAGAAAAATAACGGGTGTAAAAAATTTTTTTTTTTACTTAAATACGAAATAGACGGTATTTTTCTACATTCACATTCAGCCTATGTTGCTGTAATTCACTATGAAACTCAACAAATGAAAATCTGTAGTGTGAATCGAATGAGTAATTCTGGGAAAATCAAGAGAATATCAGCCAGCTTCTCAGTTATGTAAGAGGATGAATTGGCAAATTCATTCGCATTCAAAAAATTCATTTCGTTGCTGAGGCTAAGAAGAAATGGGGCAAATACAAGTTAGTTCCCTAACCCACTTTTGGACAGAAACTACTTAGAGTATTAAGTTTAGTCAGCATGCCTTGGATTAGAAAAAGTATCTTAATTCGCCTATTACCCTTCAAGTTAAATTTTACACTGATCCTATTTATACGGGGTTGTTCAACACTTGGGATAAGGACGCGGCTGCGCGCGGCCTATCCTTATTAGTTATACCTAAATTGCCTTCAAATCACATCGCATTTGTTCTCTTAATTTTAGAGATATATCTTTTGTGATTTCTCCTAATTCATTGAGCTTATTCTGATTTTCTTCAGCTAACGCATGATCACCGTGAACTGTAACTTTAACCAAGTCAGAAACCATTTTTGTGGACGTTTGAAAAAGCTGGTCATATAAAACTTGAAGCTCATCCAGGTATAAGGCAACTTGATCGCTTGCGGTTAAACGCAAAGTGTTGGTTTGAGAACGAATAATTTGAACTTCCTCAAAACCGTCATAGGTTAACTTCCCTATCTTTTCTTGGAATATAATAGTCGCTTCAGTTGCAGCCTGTGAATCATTTCTAACACAAGCTCTTTGATAAGCGTCATTGAATTCATTAATAATCGGAAGAACTATTTCTTGATAATCGTTTTGATGGCGATTATGCATGGCATCCATGTTTTTAAAATAATCTTCATATTGGGCGGTTTTCATTTCGAAAACCTTTTTACGACGCTCTAAATCTAAATCAAGTGATTGCTTCAGATTAATGAGTTCGCGTTGGTGCCGTTTTTTATTGAAGTAAAGAAATATCCCCCAAAAAACGTTTATTACACCAAAAGCCCAAAGAAAAAACTCTGGGTCATTTGATATTATTTTGAAAATGACATCCATGCTAGATAATGACCTTTAGGTAATCGTGGTAGAGGGGACCATTGCTGACCCGCGCCCACACAGCTCCTGACGTGCGGAATTACCGCATTCGGCTCTTCAGTTATATATTCGCTCGTGTAAAACACGACCCTAGTACCAGTCAATCAACACCAAACGCTTGCTGACTTTGATACTTTCAATTTTAAAATACTCTAACATCTTCTTGTAATTACTCCAGTTGAAACTTCGACGACCACTGCGTCTGTTCAGCCATTTGTACAAGTTATGCAGGACATAATCGTATACGTAGCTCTGGACTTCCCAGCTTCTAGCACAAGTAGAATGACATAGAAAAATCCCGTTTGTTCATCACTCACCAATGATTACCGAACCAAAACAGGATGAAAACGACGAACTAACTAGTCAATGTAAATCACACTGTCACTCAAATCTAATGCCTCCCTTGAAACGCTGTAACAATTTGTATATAACAACCTGATTATATTTACTTAATTCGGCCATACGGTTAACGTTAACATTTATAAAAATGGAATTTTCACCATGAAAAAATACTTATTACTCATTAGCTTTTCTAAACCAAAACATTAAGAAATAATTGCATTGGTTTTTTCTGGGGGCCTGAAATTGAACGGATTCAATTCATACAAAACAAACTCTTTAAACCAATTATCAACCTTTGCTAAAAGTTTTACCCCATCTTTTGCTGTTACAGAGGAAAGCTCATCTAGCTTATCTAACTCTACTAACTCATCGAGAGGCGATGAACGAACAAGATTATGTATTGACTTATTACGCGCATTACGCCAAGAATCAATATCATTATTAAGTTCAATAGGCATAAAATCTCTACTTTGTTGTATGAGCTTGGCGAAGCTCTTAGTTCCAGCTTTTTTCCCTTTGATATACATGACTAATGAAAGGCGATCAGATAGACAGCTTTCTTGAAGCGCAATCGCTTCAAGATTAAAGTTTTGATTTAAGGCTACATTTATCCGTTTTTTAATTTCTTCGAAACGCTCCTCTTTATTTACTAATGTAGAGTATGCAGAAAAATCTTCATCTGAAATATGTCTCGAAAGTTGTAGATTCACAATTAAAGACTGATAACCTTTAGTCGAATTTAATAGTTTAGTGAACTCTCTAAAAAATGTGTCAAAGTAAGCGCAAGTGTAAATATACTCTTGCTTAATCCACCATGAATAGAGCTTTTCATCTGTTCTAGGGATGTTTAAAACTTCATCACCGATTGCACTTATAATTTGATGAATGTTAAGAAAGTATGTGCAATGAAATAATACTGTCTGCCCTTCTGGGTACACTCGTTTTGCTTCAAGGGAAATATCATCAATAGGAGCCTCAAATACAATTTTTGATTTAATTTGCTGTTCATCAACAAAAGAAAGCATTAAATCTACCAATTTACGAGCATATTCAAGTTCCAAACCGTCTAACCATAGTGATTGAGCTAGCCCATAAGCAAAGTAATAACCATCGACGTATCCATCTTTGAAAAATTGAAATTTCTTCATCTCATCTAAGAGAGATTGCTGTTCTTCAAGTGAAATAGTAGCTAGATTTTTGTTCATATTTTTATATTTTTATATTTTCGACCATTTAAAATACAATAAATTAATTGTCAAAGTTAGGGTACTTAAATACATTCTGATAGCCAAATTGTATCTGTCAACTGAAACTGGCCACAGTGTTAAAGAGTGATGCTCTAACTCTTGGGCATAAATAAACTAGTTCCATAACCTGTTTCAGGACAACCCTGTGGTACATGATGGCGATTAAGCAACGTGTTACTTGAAATTATTGAGTACTAGAAAATAGATCTAGTGCTGATGTCATGACTATTACTATGTATTAAAAACCTTAGTTGTCACTAAAAAATCACTTTTTAGTAATTGTTGCACTTTATTTATAATGATATTTTCTTTAATCGTAAGCGGATTAGGCATAAGCGTTTTTGGGTTTCGTCCACTATCAGGTAGATAACCCAACAGTTTCGCATAGGATGTAACTTGTGAGCCCAAAGGGCCATAATAAGTATCAAACTGCTCTTCAACTAATTCCCTACTGGCTTTTTGACATAAACAGCAAACCTCAAAGAATAGCAACATCCACAATGGGCCACAACTGTATCTGGCATCCCTTAATACTTCCGTGTAGTGCTTTGTTGCAATAATATGTTCACCTATCACTAAGGCGTTTTGGGCCTTAATCCAATATTCAACCCAACTTGGTTGAAATGAAAGGCTTTTACTCCACTCTTTAATTGAAAATTGTTCTCCTTCGCCATAAACGAACTCAATGGTTTGAGGAATCTTATATACCTTATTTAAGGTTAAGGCATAACTATCTAGTACGTCTTGATATTCATTTAACTTAACCTTTGTCATCTCAAATATTTTCAATTTCTCCGAGTCAGGCAGTTCCTGTTCCACAATATAATCAATCACTTTACTGGCTGATTGCATCGTAGTGACACCCAATGATGGGTAACTGAATTTCTGATCCCATAATGGCTCACATTGGTTGTCATTTAAGTGAATATTAAGGTTATGGACGATGAATGCACCTAGAGCTGAAGCAGTAAAATAAGCATCGTCGCACTCAACTGGCGTCAATTTCTGCACTGGTAAAATCGTTTGTAGGTAGATGCGCCACTTAACTTTAGTAAAACGTGACAGTCGCTGGATTACCTGTTTAGTGGCAGTATCTACACTCCCGCCTTTTAAGCCAGTAAACTCTACGTCCTTGGTGGTCTTTGCTTCTGCATGATACTGACAAAGTTTATAGACTGAGCTACCCGCGTTAGCCAATAGTTCATCGATTAAGCGGCGCAGTGGCCAATCATCTTGTAGGGTCTGCTGCAACCAGTCCCTATCGCCTAATGCATGGTGAGATACTAGATTAATGACGATAGATTTTAGGACATTATTGACAAAATACTGATAAGTTTCGGGTATAGCACCGTGATCAACAACAAACTCTCGAACCCACTCTCGGTAGTATTCTAGTGCGTGTAGATAATATTCTTTCGCTAAATGAGATGTTTCAGGTTGAGGGTATCGCTCTTCTATAACCTGTAGCATGTAATTCTGAAATTCAGTAAACTCACGAATAGTGTTGAAATCATTTTTTGCATATTGAATGACGTATGCTCTGACAGTTTTAAGCAGTATAGATATACGCTTATTATCAGGAGCAAGTTGGCAAGTTGCACTAAGCAGATCTTGTATACTAGCCTGACCTTCTTTGTTGTCTTCCACCAAAGAGAAAGATGCCTCCAACGCCTGCCTACGTTCTTTTTCTGTTGCTGGAACATAAAATGTTGTTTCTAGCTTTTCATCACTCCATAAGCCCAACGAATCACAAACTACTTTATGAAACTCACCAAGAGTGGGAGCTTGTTTAATGCCTGACATGTTTACTCCTTAATAACGAAAAACCAAACATTAACAGATTCACCATTCCTTAATAGGCATTAAAACGTTTATTCCTTATGTGTCATATAGTTATAAGTTATTGCAACAAGCATTATTTGTATATTAAGTCTAACTGCACAGTCTGTCTATTTGTTCCACTTTCGGCTAAAATAAACTCATAATGGTAATACTTGTGTTGTATCTACACTTTGATATGAGAAATAGTAGGGCACAGTATCTCTCACTCTTTACTATTAATAGATTTGACTAAAACACTTTGGGGCAGTTCCGAGTCAGCAAAGATCAACTGACTCGTTGCTGGACATAAATGAGTCAGCCCACTAACCCGTTTCTGGACAAATTTAAGCTAGAAAATAACTTCTGCTCATATTATTTTAGATAAAATTTCGTACAAAAATGTCTAAACAATTGGCCAGATTCACCGTACTATACTCGTTATGTTTTGATTAAATCACTGCCCTTATAATACTTCTTTGCCCTACTTTATATAGGCCTTTAACGCTTTTATCTAATGTTGATGCACGTATAGCAAAGCCTTTATTCAGGACGTAATCGCTAAGCTGATTTGCATTGGATATTTCTAAGCTAGCATCTTTAGTGTTGCCCCCTTTACCTCCTTCTGAAACACGAAATGTATGTTTGCCTGTTTCTAAATTTTTGACGCGTACTGGGTACAATTTGTGCCCATCTTTGTGTAAAAGATAAAACTTATGAAAAAATAACTCTGAACTCATTTTAGCCTCCCTACTTTCATTTATTGGTTTGGCATGCTCAGCAACGTTAGATTGAGGATTGCTGGTTATATTTGTTGCCTCTTGATGGCCACTTTCAGCTAATGTCTCTTGTAATGGCTTAAGATTTTCTTCCGTTAATGGTGTCAATAATAGCTCATTAGCAACACGTTGTTTAATGGCACTTAATGCATCTAAAAATTTAGAACTCCCTTTACACCAATCATTAAAATGGCCATTTGCAGGAGAAGGATGGGCTACATGTACAAATGTTTTGTCGCCAAAACCATAACTCACATTATTGAGCCTCTTGAGCTCTGGATATTGCTTTTTAAAGACCTCAAAACACCCTGAGATGTATTTATCATTAACGCCAAGCATGATTATTAGTGATAGATGTTGTGGTAAATTAGATAAAAATTGTTCAGTACAATTATCGAAAATGTGTGGAACTTCTTTGAATGATTTAACGACTAAATCACCTGAACTGGAATGTTTTCCATCTTTATCTTCTCGCGTTAAACTACATCTAATCATTGACCCAAATGAAAAACGAGAATTTGGATTAGTGATTTCATTAGACACATGTTCATACGGTTCAAGCAGATGCAGTTTTTTTAATACTTCATCTAATCGATTTCGCGCTCCGCCACCAAAGGCAACATCTTCAAAATTACCAGTCTTATAAATATCAGTTTGTGTACTGCCTTTAGAAAACCCCAAAACCAATACATTTGGTTGAGAACCGCCCCAGGCACCTGGGTCATTTTTTAATAGCCACAGTGGATGAGGTTGAATGAGTTTAGTATCACAACCGTTAAAGCAACGCGCACAGTTAAGCATTCCATGCTGAGGTAGACTCATGAATATTTCCTAAAGATATCGTTATTTTAAAATGATTTGTTAGTTTCTTAAGTTTTTACTAAATATTAAAAAAGAGGAAATTTAAAAAAAGGGAGCCATATTTCAGACTCCCTCCGTGCTCTCCGGACACCTCCTTCGAGCGGCGAGGGGCACACTCCCCTCGGTCACACACACATTAAAAACGAATAATACTGCAAAAATCAAAGAGCACTTTGTAAATCATTAATCTGTTATTTCAATTACTTAAACAAAAAATAAAGGCTCAAGATCTGGTTAACCCGTTGAACTGTTTGGCTTGTTGCCATCTATAGTGTATTAATTATTTTCAGCACTAAGATCTTTAACCAATTTTTTTTGCGACTTTTTGAATTCATGCTGTTTACGAGCTATTTCATCCTTCTTAAGTTGGTCTTCAAGGTTATTTCGTACTTTCCTGAGTCCGCCTCTGTAATAACAATATGCGTCATTTTTATGCTCAATAGATGACTCTAGTTGAATAATTGGTTTTAACATGTTGCATAAGTGACCGATATGGCCTGATATTACCAATATCAAATCATCTTTATGACAGCTTCTATAAGCTTCAATGCTATGACTTGGCTTGATGTCACTTTCTTTCTCAACTAGGCGCTGATTTGTACATAAAAAGTCTGAATCGGCTTCCGACTGTACAGCACCAGAAAATAACAAACCGACGAAAAAAACGAATACTGTTTTCATAATCCACCCTAATATCATACAAACTGAAAGAATGAGCCTGACACTTGTATGGTGCGTATACCTGACAAAACACGCATGAATATTTAATGTAATTTATTATCTTAACCAAGTTTTACAAGGCATTGATTTATAATAACTCTATCAGGGTGTTGAAGAAATAACGAGAACACTTAATCTAAAAATACATATTGAAACAAATGCCATGTTTAAATTAGTGCCTATAATGGATTAGTGAAGCCGTACTAATTGACTGGTGATATACCTAATCATCGAGACTGTAACTAATTTTGTGTAACTGCCCCTCACCATATCTTGTGCCGGAGTCTAGATACCTCCGGCAATCCGATTAGTGTTTAATTCGATCCAGCAGAGCTTTAATTTCATTAATGACCATTTCTGGTTCATCATTTTGTGGATAATGATAGCTTTTATCAGTCAATACTATTTTACCTTTCGGAAAACTAAGTACCCAATCTGAATGCAATTGTCCCCACATCGTGCGAGCTTTATCGTTGAAAAATAGCACTGGAGGATTTTGATACTTTTTAACTGACGCAATGACTGTAACCGGAATATTAGGAATCTCAGGGTAATCAGGAAGTGGGCGTTTTGACCAAAAATCGAGATACTGGTTAGACATGCCATTTGCTTGGTCATCTAATTTTATTTGAGCGATTTCCTTCTCTGCTTTTTCCAAATCGATTTTTCTCATAATATCAACATCATGCTCAGAGGCAGGCTCAATCAACATTAATCCAGAAACCCATTCAGGATAGGTTGCAGAAAATCGTCTGGCAATATAAGCACCATATGAATGCGCAACATAAACTACTGGTTTTTTAATGTTTAAAACTTCAAGCAATAAACGAGCTTCCTCCGCATACTCTTCAGAGCTATAGTTTTTTCTGACTTTTTGCGAGCCACCATTACCGATCCGTGAATAGCGAATAACGCGGGTATCTTTAGCAAGTTTTTCAAATATAGGTTCCCAATCTGATAGCCCAGCAGTCCCACCTGCTTCTAGGAAAACAGTCTTTGAACCATTTCCTGCAATTTCGTATTCAACGTCATAACCGTTAACTTTTATAAAATTTGGTTTGGCTATAGCTTCACCAGCAATAAAAAAAACGATAAACAAAAAAACAAATCTCACGGGTTCTCCTTGAAGCACTAAATCTCGCATAGTGCGCACTTGAAACCAATTATTTAAGCCTCGCTTTAGCAAAGCTATTGATTAATAAGCACTCTAGCAAAGCCATGCTGAATAAACGAGCAAAAAGACTGAAAAGAGATTATAGATATTGATGTCATACCTAAAGTGGTCAGTAACTGTCATTTATCGATTACCAAAAGTAGGTCAACTGACTGGCTACTGTTGTGTGCTGCTTATCGTCTGCAACTCATAAAGGGGCAAAAACAACTTAGTCGCCCTAACCCACTTTGGGGCAAAAACGCGTTACGACAGCTAACCCATTTAGTGCTTACATTCCTATTAATATGGTTTTGTACTGATAACTTCTAAACAAGTGGCCAGATTTATTTAGCCACTACACTCGGGCTTGTTCAACACTTGGGATAAGGACGCGGCTACGCGCGGCCTATCCTTATCTGTTATGCGTAATTTTTGACGTACTTTGTCATTGCTGTTTCCGAGACTGACAAACCGTCGATTCTATATTGATCTTTGAACTCTCCAACAACATTGAACCCTGCTTTTAGGTAGAGGTTCTTTGCTGGGAAATTCTCTGATAATACACAAAGATCAAGCCAGTCAATTTCAGCTTTTTCTTGGCAGAAATGTATAACAGCATCAATGAGTCTTTGACCAAGACCTTGCTTCCGGCAAGAAACATCTACGCCCATACCTAATAGAACTCTGTGAGAACGGTTTTCATCACTGTGGTGGCGAAGATCAATATGACCTTTAATATTTCCAGAGGTGTCTTTTACAACCCAAAGTTTTCTCCAACCTAAGTCGCCAAACTGATGAGAAAAGCCTTGGATAAACTTATCTTTTGTTGCTTCTGGAATTTCACTTTGCTCTCTGGACATTGGCTGGAAAAGAGGAACTTCTCCATTACCATTTTCAGACAGCTGATTTTCTAGATACACAAAGAATGAATCTAAATCCAATTTTTCCGCTTCTACTACTTCCATCTAATTCTCGGTACTCCATCGATTACGCATAACGACCAAAGCAACGGCCGCACGTTAGTGCGTCAGATTGCCTTTGTTTGTTAGCTTTTGATGTGTGGGATTTTTACTGCCAGAAGTAATTTTAAATGCTTTTCGGTGCTCTTGCTGACAGATTCGCTCACCACACACCCTTTCCAGTTTATATCAAAAGCGTCATGGCTCTTCCATTTTTCATACGCATCTTGCATATTTCTATCATCACTTAGCCACATTGATGCCAGTATCACCCTATAAATAGCGTTGGTTTTGCTTGCTGAGACAACTGGTTCTGACTCATCTATCTCTATCAGTCTTTTTGTGTCATTTCGTATCGATTTAATTGCAATACTTGAGTTAAAAGACCCTCGTGTCTTTCCTTGTCTTATCCGCTTTGCTTCTAAAAGAATAATTATATTTTCATTTTTTAACTTGATTGCAGCATCGAGCCTAGCTGACCGCTTTCGCTTTTTATGAAGGCATTGTACCTCAGTCCAAGCAACAACATTGTCATAACCAGATAAATTTTGCAGAGCTTCAATAAAAGTCAAAACATGATTAAATTCATGAATGCCGCCATTGCCTTTCCCTGGAAAATACTCAGACATTCTGTGTTCATGGATTTCATGGCACTTTATAACAGCCCTTTCTAGAAGCTTAACAACACTGCTCAATGAGTTCTCCTTAACCTGATAAGAAAGCTAACGTCCGCCTAACACGCAATGTGTTGACATGGCTTTTTGCGTTGTTTACCAAAACCGTGACAACAAAACATTGTCCAAGTTAAGGCGCTTGTTGAACGAAGCCGCTGTGCGGCAGAAAAGATAAAAGCTCACCTTTATTCTCCCATCTTAAATACTTACTAGAC
>NZ_JAUORC010000048.1:0-13720 GCF_030547465.1 Shewanella sp. 5_MG-2023 | reverse complement strand
ACATGGTATGGATTTTTAGGTAAAGACACTCCAGATTACTACCCAACGATAGAGGCTGCTTCAAAAGCGGCCATCAAACTCGGTATTAAATCGCAACCTGAGTACAAAAAGCGCTATCAGAAAGACCCTAGACTGCATAGTAACCCCAATAGCTTTTACCGTGATGACTGGCAGACGTATGGCACATGGTATGGATTTTTAGAACAATCAAAACCTTATTCTCGTGCAGACATTAGCCTGGAATTTGAAGGTTGGAAAAATGTATTTGACTCCTTTATGGAGCATTCTCAACGTGGACTTTCAGTAAAAAAAAGAGTTTGCGTTGCCTTTATCTGCAAATTAATCATAGAAAACAATAACCCATCAAAACCAGAGTTGTTCTTGCTGAGAACTACAAGGGTTAATAAAAATCATTACGAGGAGTTCTTGAATTATTTTGGTGATAAAGATAAGGCTAAATTTCACGTAATTGTTATTGAATTCCTTAATTATTGTCTTGAACAATTATGTAGTCTAGAGGATGAAGATGAAGTAATCATTCATCCTGATTTTCATAACCCACTTAGCCGATTTCAAAGCCCTTTACTGGAAATTAAAGCTAATAAATTATCAGAATCTGATAAACCTCTCTTAGCTTATACTTATGTGGTTAAAGCAAAAGAATGGATTTTACCACCAGAATCGAAAAACCTATGTGATTTAAATCATTTGTTCGACTTGGTATCAGGTGATTGGTTTGACGTAGACCCTTCGTTAATAGATAAACATGATCCGGATTGTGTATATAGGTATGTAGAGAAAGACCGCCGAGAAGGAAAGCATACAAGAGGATTAATTGGGACGTATAATCAAAAAGTTTGTCAAATGTGGTGTCCATCTCGTTTTTTTGCCTTATATGCTTTATTGAGTGTTCCAGCAAGAGGGCAGCAGATACTCTGGAACGATAGCGGTGAAGCAGATAAAAAAATACCCGAGTTTGTAAATGGTAAAGTCCAGTGGGTCGAGAACAAAGGACCACTAGCAGGGCAGACAAAAAAACAAGGTTTTATAAAAGAATATTCAAATAATGAGCTGGGTTTACATTTTACTACCAATAAGACATCGCATCAGGAGGGGGGCTACGACATACCTTGGGTTCCTGAAAATTTTGATTATTGGATGATTAAACTTAGAAATTGGCAGTCAAAATACAATGCTATTGTAAAGCCAACAAAATGGACTGAACTGGAGCTTAGAGTTCCTATTGGAAATAGGATTTTAGAACAACGAGGTGCGAATTGCTTTTTATTTAGAATGGGCAATAGTGAACAACCTCACCAGCAGCCGATTTTTAGTAAAGCACTTGCGTATGTTCTGCATCAAATAGAAGACAAAGATAACCCATTAACCAATGTAGTGAACGACAAAGTTAATTTGAGTTCTTACAAGTCGGACTATACACCTCACTCAATGCGCGTGAGCCTGATTACTGCATTTGTTGTTGATGCCAAAGTGCCTATTCACATTGTTCAAAAGTTGGTTGGTCATGCACGACTCGTTATGACTATTTATTACACCAAGGTAGGTCATGCTGAAATTCGTGATGAATTGACCGCAGCACATAAACGAGCTTTGGCGAATACGCCATTGAAAATTCAGCAACAAATTCGAAATAAACAATTTGAAGCAGTAAGAGGCTCATTGGTTCCGAACGATCGATTAGTTTTTAATAAATTACATGACGGTCATCCGGCTTCAGCATTTTCTTTCACAGATATAGGTATATGTCCTATGGGGGGAGGGAAATGTGAGCAGGGGGGCGAGGTTGAAAACAGTGACGTCAAACATAAAAAGTATTTACCGGTAGCGTCTGGTCATCTCGGTGAAAAAAATTGTATTCGTTGCCGCTTTTTTATCACAAGCCCAGCTTTTCTGGGAGGCTTAACCGCAGTATTTAACGAAATTTCATTGAAACAGTTTTATATTAAGCAAAAAGAACAAAGTCTAATTATTCACATTGAGACATTGGAAGATGAACGGTATGACGCTGAAAAAAGTGAAAGAGTATTTACTAAATCAATGGAGTTAGATAAAGCGGCATCAAATCTTGAAATGATTGCTAAAGAAACCTGTATGTATGCTACTGATACTGTTCATATTGCACGGCTTATTATGCAGTGTACCAACTTATTAAACGAGTCCATTGAAGAGGAGGGGTATACGAGAACTATGTTAGTTGCTAATACGGAAGCTTCCTCTATTAACTGGAGTATTGATGAAACTAATAGCGAGTTTCATCAGCTAAGCACAGTGTGTGAGAATGCAACTATTTATACACTGAGTGATGCATCACTGGCCAATGCTAGGCGTTCTCAATTAATTGACAAGATGGCACACCAAAATGGCATTCAGCCATGGTTGTGCATGCTCTCCCCTGAGCAGCAGCTAGAAGTGGGAAATCAAATGAGTGAGCTATTAAAGAGTCGTTTAAAGTCGTGGGAAAATGTTGAAAAATTGATGAGAACAGAGATCCTTTTAAGTGATTTTAATGATGATAATCAGCTCATGCCACTTCATGATGAAGTTAAGAAAATCTTACTCCGAAGCCAAGCGAGTCAATTGGACATTAACAAGCCATTATTGGAGGTAGTATGAGTCATAAACCTCATGAACTTTGTGAAGCACTTAAGCAAATTTCTACACCCAAAACAGCAAGTTCAATAGAGCTAATTCATCAGATATGCACTGAGCAGTCTGAACGTGGGTCCTGTGATTTTACAATAGCGACGATTGGACGTTTAAGTGAAGCTGTTAACGGTCCAAAGACACAGGCCATCAGAAATAAAACAGGTGAAAAATATCGAGCACTTATTCAATCATGGGCAGAATATAAAAAGCCCTTAAAAGTTATTTCCAGTAAAGTAAAAGAGCAAAATGCTTGGGTTGGTGATATTGACGATGCCCGTATCAAATGGCTTGTAATGGATTTAATTGCACAAAATAGTAAGTTAACTGGGCAACTTCAATTAGCAAAAGAGCTATCAAATATCAATATTGATCTAAGACCAGTAGCTAATAACAATGCAATGGAAAATTCATCTCATCCATCTTTAACTAAGTCGAATCTACTCCCAACTGAAGTAGAAGCATTATCGCACTCTATTAATCCAGATACATTTGAAAAAAATGGGTGGACACCAGATAAGCATGGAAGAGTTAAAGATCGTGATGGTAATACAATATTCAAAGCAGGTTTTGTCGATGCGATTGAAAAAATATTGGCTATATAAGACCTAAAATAGTAGACGTTTTTTTGAATAAGATATTTTCCTAGAGCAACGGGTATAGGCAATCAATGTGTAGTGGCAACGTTAAACCTCGTTCTAAAAATCTAGCAAAAGTTTTTGAACTAAGGCAGCAACTCCCTTACATCACACTCCAATACTTCTGCTAATTGATATGCCTTTTCGAGGGTAATATTCACTTCTCCGCGCTCAATTCGTCCGGCATAACTGCGGTCAATCTCTGCTAGTAATGCCAATTTATCTTGAGAAATGCCTAGTGTTTTGCGCCTATCACGCAATTTTGCGCCAAATTGGATAGCTAAGTCTTTCATTTTTCATCTCGTTAAAGATAAAGACTATCCAAAGTTGCGGCTTATAAAGCCACGGATTATAATCCGCATTTAGTTTGATGCTCAGTACAAAGAGCTTAAGACAGTGAATCACTACCTCTTGCGAGAAAGTAATGTCGAAAATTTCAATGAAAATATGCACAAGGTTGCATACTATTCTCCAGGATGAGAGTTTTAACAATTTCCGTGTATCTCAATTGCGTGATGCATATTTAGCTATATCTCCTACTAATAAGGATTCTGTAGAGGTTCGCAAGTATGTTTACAGACAAATTTTGAGGCTAGTTAAGAAAGGGCTATTGTTAAAAAAAGGAACGAAAAACTCTAAAAGGATTACGTATCAGAAGTCGGATTTATTTCATGAAGCGAGTTTTATCTCTGAAAGAAAGGTTAATAAACCAGAGTTGACTAATGCAAGTACTCGTCTCGCTGTTCAGCAGCTTGAAAAACGCCTTAAAGAATCTGAAGTTGATTTACTAACTAGCATTGGCGAGTCAGAAGAATATATGCGGTTGTATCAATCCTTCCCTGAGATGAAAACGCACCTTGAATCTCAGTATTTACAAGCCCGTGAAAACAGCTCAAAACTACTCGGCCAAATCAAAGCGATTAAGTCTGTTCTCGCTCATCAGCAAAAGTAACCTTAATGCATCTAAGACAATGGCAATCAGAGTGCGTCAATCGGGCTCTAGAGCACTTTAGTGCCAAACATAAACACTTCCTTTGTTTGGCAACACCAGGCGCTGGTAAGACGATTATGGCTTCAGAAGTCGCTGCTAAGCTACTTGAGCAAGACCTTATCGATTTTGTACTTTGCTTTTCACCTTCGATAAATATATCGCAGGGTATTAAGCATACTTTCTCGACACGGCTGGAATGTCGTTTCGATGGCATCATAGGTGCCGTTGGTTGCTCTTATACGTATCAAAGCATGCTGTCTTTCAAAGAGGATTTCTGGCAATTGTTAAAACAAAATCGGGTACTCGTGATATTTGACGAGATCCACCATTGCTCGGGCAGCTCTCTTGAAGATGCTAACGCTTGGGGGGAAGAGATCTTATTGAATATTCAAAGCCAAGCCGAATACACTTTAGCGTTAACTGGCACTCCGTGGCGCTCAGATCAAGCACCGATAGCTTTATCTCGTTATACAGACCCAGACAATCAAATACAGTGTGATTATATCTACGGGTTAAGGGAAGCTGTTGCCGATGGTGTATGCCGAAGCCCGAAGATTGTCTTAATAGATAATGAAAGAATCTCGGTTACTGACGAAGAAAATGAAACTAAGACGTTTAATTGCCTAGACGCTCTATTCAAAGGTTCACTAGTTTCTTACCAATCGATCATCAAAAATGATATAGCCATTCGGCATGCCTTAACGCTGGCGACTAACAAACTAGACGACATAAGACTGTACAACCCTAATGCTGCTGGACTTGTCGTTGCATCATCGATAGAGCATGCAGCATACATTCTGAATATGCTCAGAAATGAATATGCACAAACCGCCGAAATAGTTACCTATAGAGAAGATCAGCCTTCGTTCAAAATCAACGAATTCAGGAACAGTACAAAGAACTGGATTGTCAGTGTCGGCATGATAAGCGAAGGTACAGACATCCCACGCTTACAAGTTTGTTGCCACCTTAGCAGAGTCAAAACCGAACTCTATTTTAGGCAAGTACTCGGTAGGATTTTACGAGTAAGTAAAGCTACAAATCAAGATGCCTGGCTATATACATTCGCAGCACCAAAGCTTGTCGAGTTTGCAAATCGCATCGCTGAAGAAATTCCAGATGTGCCCGTTATATTCAGGGAGTCTGAAACTGTTACGGTCTCCGTTAAGCAGGGAGAAAGTGAAATAATAAGAGCAAGTTCCCCATCTCAAGATAGTCATAAAGTTATGCTTAGTACGCCACATATAACGGAGCCAAAACAGCCGTTCGTAGTCACTTCGAACAATCAAAATCTATATTGGCCAACGTCACCATCTTTTGAGATTTTAGGTGGTTTTCGAGAAAAAGTGGTATCTACTTTCAACTCACCTTTTTGATTTATAAGCTTTAAAAGTGGTGGCACCATTTTTAATAACAGGCTTGGCTTTATGTGATATTTATGCAGTAAAAGTGTATTCCAATCTCGATTGGGGAAGTCGCTTTGGGACAAAAGTTTGTCAGTGATTTTACTAAATTAGGAAAACAAGGATTAGCTAAGGTATGGTAAATTTCTTATTAACAAGTCTAAATCATCATGCTTGTACAATTTTATAGAACATGAAAAATGATGTGGCAGCGTTTATGCGTGATCACAACTTAGAAAGGCCCAGAATGCTAACGGTGATCTATCACCAATTTAATATGTACAAAATCCTTAAGAAAAATGTTCTGATTTAATTCTGCAGAACAGTTAATGCCAAGCGTTTTTTGTGAACATAAAAGCTCGATGTCGATAATTTTTGTTTACGGCAATAGGTGCTGATATTTAACCCGCTTTGTAGCAGTGCAAGAATGAGACTTGCCACTGCTGCGGATTATAAAGGTTTTCATTATATTGTTCCCAATAAAAATATGGAAACAACATAAATCAACGGCATACAAAGATATGTGTCTTTGCCTAGACAATTACATTCGTCATCACTAACACCTCATTAGCAACCTTGGCACCAAACCAAAGGGCATTAACAGCAGAACATTTTTATGGATGAATTTGAGGCAAAAGAAAAGCCTGCATTGCTGGTTTGAACAATTTCTTGCAGATTCGAATACAAGCCCCGACTAGCGGGACTTCGGATTCAATGAAACCCTTTACTTTTTTGGATCTCGGTTTGGTTTCTTTTGATAGTCACTTTTACTGAAGGCTTTGATAAACTTGTCGTAAAATACACTTATAATTAAAACATAAGCCACCATAAAAGCATAATATAGCCATTCTGGAAGTTGTTTATTCTGCTCTTCAAAATAGTTTACTATCCAACCACTTAAGTAAACAAAAAATAAAGTAATAGCGATCAAAGCTATCGATGACGTAACTTTATTTACTGCACGTTTCGTCACAGTCTTGTGCCTCCATTAAACCTTCATAAACAGCATCTTGAACAAGCCCGCCAACCATACCAGCCCATCCCCCTTTTACCATATTTCCAGCAACATTACCGGATTGAATAAAGAGCCCCCCAGCAAGGCCACCGAAGAACCCCCCCATAGCATTACTACCTGATGATGAAGCACCTATACCAGTCAATCCACCAGTAATGGCTCCATACTTTCCTCCACTAATTCCCCCAGCAATGAGTCCAATCCCTGCTCCAGCGTTAACACTATTAAAGTTTGCACCTATCGCCGCGGCTCCTGCGCCAACTACAGCACCTCCTGCGATTGACACAGGATTAGCACCTAATAGTGCCCCTGTTGCAGCACCACCTAGACCACCTGCGATTGCAGCGGTGGCTGTCGAGCCTATACACCATAATCCATAAGGATCGAAATTACTTACAGGATTCCCCCCAACATAAGCATAGGTATTAATCCCTCCGGCTAGCCCAATCGGGTCACTCTGAATATATCTGCCAAGTTGTGCATCATAGTAACGATTCCAGTTGTACCACAGGCCCGATTCACTGTCATAATATTGACCAGGGAAGCCGATGTTGAATGCGCCAATGCTAGTGCTATTGACTGTCCTATCAAATGCTTTGAGGTTTGCTTTCCAAACAACAGAACCACTACTGTTTGTTACAAGCTCCGGGCGAGACAAATGGTCTGTATGCACATAATAAAGCACATTATTCAACACATAAGCCACTGGCGTGCCATTAACGTAGATGTATTCTTTATTAGCATTAGGCTCAGCTAATAGCAAACCTGAAGCATCATATATATAGCGTGAAGTGCCTGCTGTAGATTGTTTATAGGCTCTTAGATTCGAGTAGTTATAACCGTAAACTGTTTTGAGCCCGTTGTTAAGACTCGACGTTAACTGATTCGAACTGTTGTAGGAGTATAGATTTCCACGCCCAGTATCTTGAGTAATGTTACCATTATCATCCGTTGTGAAGGCACGTGTGCTACCCGATTTCGTCACTTTATTAAGCTGATTAGAGCCTAAATTGAGGGCATAGGTATAATTTACTCCATTATCCGTATTCGTCTCACGGTTACCCACACCATCATATGACCAAGATTGATTATCTGCACTGCTCGATACTGATGTTAATCGATAAGTATCATCATAACCAAAGGTCTGCGAATAAGCACTGTTGTATGTATTGATGATACTTTCAATATTATTAGTGTTTGATTCAAAGGTATAATCTAACTTTTGTTTACCTGAGATATATCTTAAATCTAAGCGATAATCAGTATCATAGGTGTCAACTTGCGCTAAGCCATTGCCGTATGTCCAGTTTGAAGCGGGACCGAAAGGTTTGTAAGTAATGCTTGTTAACACATTCTTAGTTTGGCCACCAATAGTCGCTGTTACCTTATTAATTTTGCCTATGTTGTTATAGGCATAAGTCACCTTGTTGCCACTAGGGTAAGTAATATCTTTTATACGACCAAAGCTATCAGGCGTGTAACTGACGATATAGGTTTGATTTAAAATATCGCTGGTTTTGGAAGATAACTCTCCATAGGCATTGTAATTGAAGTTGGTGCATTCACCATTGGTAGCGACTTGGGTTAAGGCGTTGGCATTGTAATTTTTATTACTATCAGCATCTTTGTCCTCATCATAACTGAACCCTTGCATCTGGTAGCCCGACACCATCATGGTGATGCGGTTCATGTCATCATAACGATAGCGGGAGACGTTGCCATTAGCATCGGTCTTTTTAATCAAATTACTCGCTTCATCATATTCAAAGTCAGTAATCCCCGTATCAGGACTGTTGAGCTTAGTTAGGTCACCAAATCCGTTGTAAGTATAAATGGTTTTATTACCGTTATCGTCTGTGACAGTCGCAATTTTACCTTGGCTATTATAGGTATAGGATGTTACGGCTAACTCCGCATCGGTACTGGTTTTAAGGCGCCCTAACGCATCATAAGTGAAAGAACGTTCATTACCCAATGCATCTGTAATGGTTTTGATATTACCGTCTTTATAATAAGTAATGGTATCTTGTTGGCCATTCTGGCCTTGTTTGAGTCGAACTCGACCGAGTTCATCATAATAGACATTTGATTGAAAATGCATGGTTGAGCCAACTTTGAACGCCATTGACTCCACTTGGCTCATGTTATTGTAAGTAAAGTGCGTTTTATTCCCTGTATTGTCCTCTAAATAATCAATGCGATAACCATCATCGAATTCATTATCTGTATATGAACCATCAGGCAGAGTCGTTTTATCTACTTGACCCAATGCATTGTAAGTATAAGTCGCTGTAGGGCGAAATCGACTTAGCCGAAACAACAATATAATAATCAAATTAAGAGCAAGGGATTGCAATGCGAAATAGTTTACTTGTTAACATCAGCAAATATGCGGCAAGCCATAAGACATCACCGATAGAAAACTTTGTAACAGAAGCGTTTGCTTGGTTGTTGAAAAATGATGAGTCTGTGCGTCAGGCTATAAACCATCTTTTACAAGAAAAAGCGGTGCTGAAAGGGTTGGCTATTGACTCTATGGCTGAGTCTGAATATGTCGATACCCAAGTCAACTTCAATGGAAAGTTCCCAGATATGCTGTGGGAATCTATAGACCGTGATTTTTGTGTGATCTTTGAACATAAAATTTGGTCAGAGCTTCATCACAAACAATTAAGCAACTATAGAGACTTTGCTGAGAAATCTCTTAATAAACGCTTTTTAATAGTATTGATTACCGCGCACGTAGGGCAACATAGGCAGCAGCCTGATATTGCATTGTGCTGGTACGATATTGCCAAGCAGATCCAAGCCATAGAGAGTGATAACGAAAAACTTAATTGGATCCGCGAAGAGTTTATTCAGTTACTCGAAAGCAATGGATTAATTAACGTATCGGCGATTAATCCGCTGTCAATTGCCTACTACCAAGAAGCCAAAAACATAGATCAGCAACTCTATAATATTTGTCAGCACTCGATTAATAACCAATGGCCATTGTTGACAGAAAGTCGTTCGACGCTATTTTCTAGCCCACCCAAACATAGAAATGCACGTGGCCGAAATGACACCTGGGGCCGAATAGGGTTAGAGTTTTCTTCATTAGCCGATTTTAACGATGAGAAAGCATGGCAACCGGCATTATTTTGTGGCTTTATTGTTGATGGTGCTGATCATCAAATTCACGACCTCCTCAATACGACACCTATTGCGGCAGTTGTGTTAAGCGTCAATAAAAAGCTTCAACCAAAAGTTAAAGTACATGGCTATTATGACCAATTAGTTTTAGATATATCGTCAAAACTGCCTAAGGAATGGCGTTTGAGTGATCGGACGACACTTGGGAATAAAGCGAATAAATGGCATCCATTGATCATCTATCGTGATTTGACTGAATTTATCGCTAGTGCCAGTACATTTGAACAGCAGCAAGAAACTTTCTTTAATCAGATGGCGGCAATTCAACGATTATTTATTGATAGCGAGTCATTCACCGTCTTTTGCGGCGAAATGCAAAAATGGAATCGAGAGGACGTAGCGTGATCACCGAAGACCAATTAGAACAAGCGTGCATCAGCTGGTTCACCGACCAAGGTTACCTGTATAAAAATGGCTATGACATCGCACCTGATGGAGATTCTCCAGAGCGTGATGATTACCATCAAGTCGTTTTAAAACAGAGGTTATTAAACCAGTTAGCGATCATCAATCCAGAGCTTCCGATAGAGGCTCTGAATGATGTCGTGAATATCGTTTCTTCCCCCGAGACGCCAATTCTCATTAAAAACAACCGTGTATTCCACAAGTTTGTGATTGAAGGGGTACCTGTTGAATATACGGCTGTTGAAGATGGTGAATCGAAGACAAAGCATACTCACGCTCAGTTAATGGATTTTACGACACCTGATAACAATGAATTCCTTATCGTGAATCAGTTTACGATTACAGGTACAAAAGGTAATCGCCGCCCAGATGTGGTGGTGTTTATTAACGGCCTGCCCATCTCTGTTATTGAGTTGAAAAACCCTGCTGATGAACATGCCGATATTTGGAATGCCTTTAATCAGCTTCAAACTTACAAAAATGAAATCTCAGATCTATTTATTTTCAATGAGGCATTAGTGATTAGCGACGGGGTGACTGCAAAGGTTGGCTCATTAACTGCGAATAAAGAAAGATACTTACCGTGGAAAACTGTTGATAATGAAACGGATAGACGCCTTTTTGATTGGCAATTGGAAACAATAGTAAAAGGTTTTTTCAAGCAAGATTTACTCCTCGATTACATTCGTTATTTTGTGTTGTTTGAAACCGACAACGACAAAATCATCAAGAAAATTGCAGGTTATCACCAGTTCCACGCAGTGAGAGCTGCAGTTGAGGCGACGGTTCGTGCCGCCAATACCTCAGGTAACTTCCTTGAAAGCACTATCCCTGCACTAGAAAAGATTAAGCAAGGCAGTGGTAAGGCTGGGGTTGTTTGGCACACTCAAGGTAGTGGTAAAAGCATCTCTATGGTTTGCTACGCGAGTAAACTGTTACAGCAAGCCTCAATGAATAACCCAACGATCGTGGTGGTGACGGATAGAAATGATCTCGATGGTCAGCTTTATAACACCTTCGGGATGGCACAAGAGACGTTAAAGCAAATACCTCAGCAAGCGGATGATCGTGACGCGTTACGTGAACTACTTTTAAATCGCCAATCTGGCGGCATCATCTTCACGACGATTCAAAAATTTGCTTTGTTGGATGAAGAAACAGAGCACCCAAGACTATCTGAACGCAGTAATATCGTTGTAGTTTCTGATGAGGCCCACCGAAGCCAGTATGGCAATAAGTCAAAGATGGTTGAAGTAAAGGATAAAAACGGTGTTGTAACCGGCCATAAGTTCGTTTACGGCTATTCTAAGTATATGCGTGACGCTTTGCCTAATGCGTCCTTTATCGGCTTTACAGGTACGCCTATTGCCATGGATGACAAAGATACCCGTGGTGTGTTTGGTGAGTACGTTTCTATTTATGATATTCAAGATGCGGTAGAAGATGGTGCAACGGTGCCAATTTACTATGAATCTCGATTAGCTAAGCTTGATATTAACCAAGATGAAATTGAGCAACTTAATGAGCAAGTAGAAGATGAGATTGGTGAAGACGAGGAAACTGCTGATCGTGAAAAGGTGAAGTCGGAATGGGCGACGCTTGAAAAGCTTGTTGGTGCACAGCCTCGTATTGACCAAGTTGCAAAAGATCTGGTTGAACACTTCACCACTCGAACATCGACATTTCCTGGCAAAGCAATGATTGTCTCGATGAGCCGAGAGATCTGTGTTGACCTCTACAATGCTATTGTTGCTATTAAACCAGAGTGGCATCACCCAGATACCGATAAAGGTGTAATCAAGGTTGTGATGACCGGCAGCGCATCTGACAAAGAAAAGATGCAGCCGCATATTCATGATAAGAAAACCAAAAAGCTATTCGAGAAGCGCTACAAAGATACTGAAGATGAACTGCAGTTAGTCATTGTTCGGGACATGTGGTTAACAGGATTTGACGCTCCTTGTTGTCATACCATGTATATCGATAAGCCCATGAAAGGACATAACCTGATGCAGGCTATAGCTCGTGTTAACCGAGTCTTTAAAGATAAGCCGGGCGGTTTGGTTGTTGACTATATTGGTATCGCTAATGAGCTTAAAAATGCACTAAAAACCTACACAAATAGCCAAGGTAAAGGGCAACCCACCGTCGATACGGCAGAAGCGTTTGCTGTGTTGATGGAAAAGGTTGATATCATTCGAGGTATGTTCGCAACACCCGTTGATACAAACGTATTCAACTACCGTCCGGACTTTGAAACGGATGCATTGCGCTTGTTACCGGGAGCAGTAAACCATTTATCAGGTTTGTCTCATACTGACGCCAACGGAAAACAAGTCAGAGACGGAAAGAGGCGTTTCTTAGATGTGATGGCGGCGCTAACGAAGGCATATTCACTGTGTAACACCATGGATGAAACCCACGGTTATAAGAATGAAATTGCTTTTTATTCTGCGATTAAGACAGCTTTTATCAAGCACTCTTCAGTAGACAAAAAACGCACCGATGAAGAACGTAATACAGCGTTAAAGCAAATACTAAATAATGCAGTTATAGCTGATGGCGTTGATGATATTTTCTCTATGGTTGGGCTTGATAAGCCAAACATTGGGCTTCTTTCTGAAGAGTTCTTAGAAGATGTTAAAAACATGAAAGAGAAAAATCTCGCTGTGGAGTTACTTGAAAAACTACTTCGTGACGAGGTTAAAGCTCGCATGAAAAATGATGTGGTGCAGGAGAAAAAATACTCTGAACGCATTATGTCGACGCTGCAAAAATACCATAACCGCAGCATTGAAACCGCACAGGTCATTGAAGAGCTGATTCAATGGGCGAAAGAGATGCAAGAAGATGCTGAAATGCTTGATAAACTGAACCTTTCCGTTGATGAAATCGCATTTTATCGTGCATTAATCGAAAACGAAGAGTCAGTGCGTCAACTTGGGGATGATAACTTGCGCAGCCTTGCTATTGAGTTAACTCAGCAACTGCGTAAGTCAGCAACAGTTGATTGGCAAAAACGCGATAGTGTACGAGCCAGAATGCGCAACCTTGTACGCAGATTACTGCGTAGATGGAAATACCCGCCAGATGCTTCAGAAGCGGCGATTAAGCTTGTTTTAGAACAAGCTGAAGTATTGGCTGATGGTTGGTATGCCGCTTAGATTAAGTAAAGGCAAAGTGTAAAAGCTTTGTCTTTTGCATATCTATTCGAACACCCAAAAGAGTTAATTAACATTTCGCATAAAAAATATTTAGGTGATAGCCGTTTACCGGAATTAAAACCAAACTAATAATTGTCCAGAAATGAGCCTAGACGAGTAAATCACTTTTGCCCCGAAATGTGTTTGAAATGGATATCTCTCGAGGTTTAGTCATTTGTATTTACCCTCAATAATCTAATATCACC
>NZ_JAUORC010000047.1:0-14400 GCF_030547465.1 Shewanella sp. 5_MG-2023 | reverse complement strand
GCGTGTTTTCATTGAACTTGAAACAATGGCTTGCTCTAATATGCTTAAAAAGTCCATGGTCTCAATTTCTGCTTCAAGCATGCTCACTTATGCTTATAAGCTGCGCTTACTTTCATTGAACTTGAAACAATGGCTGGCTCTAATATGATAAAAACTAAATTATAAAACACCAATGACTTAAGTTAAGTCATTGGTGTTGGCGTTTTAGTGACGGAAGTGACGCATGCCAGTAAATACCATGGCAATGCCGTGCTCATCTGCCGCTGCAATGATTTCTTCATCACGGATTGAACCGCCTGGCTGAATGATGCAGCTGATACCAGCCGCAGCTGCTGCATCGATACCGTCACGGAATGGGAAGAAGGCATCTGATGCCATCACTGACCCTTCAACCACTAAACCTTCGTCTGCCGCTTTAATGCCTGCAACTTTTGCTGAGTAAACGCGGCTCATTTGGCCTGCGCCGACGCCGATAGTCATGCCATCTTTTGCGTAAACAATCGCGTTAGATTTAACGAACTTAGCCACTTTCCAGCAGAACATTAAGTCAGTTAGCTGCTCGGCGGTTGGTTGCACTTTTGATACCACTTTAACGTCAGCCACATCAACCATGCCTTGGTCGCGGTCTTGAACTAATAAGCCGCCGTTAACACGTTTGAAATCTTGAGTAGTGGTTTTAGTATCCCACTGACCACATTCGAGTAATCGCACGTTGGCTTTAGCGGCAACGATGTCGCGTGCTGCCGCACTAACTTTAGGGGCAATGATCACTTCAACAAATTGACGATCAACAATGGCTTTCGCGGTGTCAGCATCTAATTCTTGGTTAAAGGCGATGATGCCACCAAAAGCTGATGTTGGGTCAGTTTTGAATGCGCGATCGTAAGCTTCAAGGATCGTGTTACCTAGGGCCACACCACAAGGGTTAGCATGTTTTACGATGACACAAGCTGGGCCTTCAAATTCTTTCACACACTCTAGCGCAGCATCAGTATCTGCAATGTTGTTGTATGACAGGGCTTTACCTTGCAATTGTGTTGCACTTGCAACCGATGCTTCATCAATGTTGCTATCAACATAGAAAGCCGCTTTTTGATGGCTGTTTTCGCCGTAGCGTAAATCTTGTTTTTTGATCAGCTGAGTATTGAACGTGCGTGGGAAGCTAGAATCTTCGTGGCACTCATCTTTACTGTGTGCAGGCACCATAGTGCCGAAGTAGTTAGCAATCATACCGTCGTAAGCGGCAGTGTGTTCGAATGCGGCAATGGCTAAATCAAAACGTGTTTCTAAGGTGGTGCTGCCGTTGTTTGCTTGCATCTCTGTAATCACGCGATCGTAGTCACTGGCGTTAACAACAATAGTGGTGTCTTTATGGTTTTTCGCAGTAGAACGTACCATGGTCGGGCCACCGATATCGATGTTCTCAACGGCGTCAGCTAACGTACAACCTTCTTTTGCCACAGTAGAAGCAAATGGGTAAAGGTTAACCGCAACTAAATCGATGGGTTTAATGGCATTTTGTTCCATTACGATTTCATCAATACCGCGACGGGCTAAGATGCCGCCGTGTACTTTTGGATGCAATGTTTTAACACGACCATCCATGATTTCAGGGTGACCGGTATAGTCAGATACTTCAGTGACAGGAATATTATTGTCAGCAAGTAATTTGGCTGTTCCGCCTGTAGAAAGTAGTTCTACGCCTTGCTCGTGAAGTGCTTTAGCAAACTCAAGCATTCCAGTTTTATCAGATACACTTAGCAGTGCGCGACGAATAGGTCTGACAGTATTCATGTAGGTACAGTGTCCACTATTTATTTTAAGGAAGTTTGGCAAAACAGAGCAGACATCGACATGGCTCTGCTTTGCAAAATTCCCTTAATGTTTTTACTTGTTAGGGGGTTGCTGCCTATAGACAGGGCGCGCGCATTTTATCGCAAAAGCACCATATAGGGTGTTTTTTCTGCGCGATTTCACAATATTGAAATAAGAACAAAGTTACTCACAAAATTTTATTCTATAAAAGCCTTGACCTTGGATTTAACTCTAAGGTTTATAGTAATACTTTTACTCGTAATGATTATCTGTGTATTGCATCAGAATGTTTATCTTACTCATGGTGAATTTATGTATCGAATAGGTGAAGTCGCGGCGCTGTTTAATGTTAAAGCTGACACCCTGCGGTTTTATGAAAAACACGGTTTATTAGCGCCCTCTAGCCGCTCTGATGCGGGCTATCGACTTTATAATGAGGATGATACTGCCAAGTTAGGTTTTATTATTCGCGCCAAAGCGGTGGGCTTTAGTTTGAATGACATTGCCGAGTTGTTATCCATTGAGTTAGATAAATCCAACTGGGCATGTGCCGATGTAAAAGGGCTGGTGGACTCAAAGCTTAAACAAGTACAAGACAAGATGGCCGAGCTCGCCAATTTTGCTAACTCATTGGGCAAATTATCAGCGGCCTGTTGCGGCGGCCCTGAAAGCGCTGAACATTGCTCAATTTTAGAAGCATTAGAGTCAACAGATAAAGAATTAAATCCAAAAGCTGAGCAGCAACGTCATACAGCAAAGCAGTCTCAAGGTTAGGAGCATATTATGTTATTAAGCAATTTTTTAGAGTTATTTTTAGAATCCGCTCCGTGGCTATTATTAGGCTTAGTGTTGGCCGGTTTGTTGAAAGTGTTTGTGCCCATGGCGTGGATGCAAAAGCAGCTTGGCGGCCATGGGTTAAAAACCGTGGTTAAAGCAGCCGTGATTGGTGCACCATTACCTTTATGCTCATGCGGGGTTATTCCTGCCGCAGTAGGTTTACGTCGCTCTGGCGCATCAAAAGCGGCTACCACTTCATTTTTAGTGTCAACGCCTGAAACTGGGGTGGATTCGGTTACGGTATCTTATGTGTTGTTAGGGCCTTTTATGGCCATTGTGCGTCCGATAGCGGCGATCACCAGCGCCATTGTGGCGGGTTTATTAGTCGGTCGTGATGATGACGATGGTAAGGTCGTCAGCGAAGTTAAAGACGATGCTGCTACTAATACAGCAACTAATACCGCAACTACAACAGCGATGACGATGAAGCCTGCTGCTAATGCATCAGTGATGCAGCCAATGAGTGCCGCTGTTGTAAAATCAGTGCCAGTCGCTAAAGCCAGTAGTTGTTGTGCGAGTAAATCTGAATCCGTTAAGGCTGAGGCGTCGAGTTGTTGTGCGAGCAAGTCTGAATCCGTTAAGGCTGAGGCTACAAGTTGCTGTTCAAGCAAGTCAGAGGCCGCTAAAGAAGAGAAAAGTGGATGTTGTTCAAGTGAGACAACGTCTGCTGCCAGTGAAGAAAGCTGCTGTGCATCAACCCAAGACATGGCGACCGAGCTTAAACAAGAAACTATTCTGTCTCGTATCTTCACTGGACTTAAGTATGCCGCAACCGATTTAGTGCGAGATACGACGTTGTGGTTATTAGTCGGATTATTCTTTGCTGCGTTAGTACAAACCTATGTGCCGACTGACTTTTTAGCAAAATGGGGTGATGGCATTCTCGCTATGCTAGTCATGGTGTTAATTTCAGTGCCTATGTATATCTGCGCCACCGCATCAACACCTATTGCTGCTGGTTTGTTATTAGCAGGGGTATCACCGGGTGCGGTCTTAGTATTCATGATGGCAGGGCCTGCGACTAATATCGCCACATTAGGTGTGGTTGCAAAAGAGTTAGGTAAACGCGCCTTGTTTGGCTACTTAGGCGGCGTATTAGGTGTGGCTTTGGTTGCAGGGATATTGGTTAACTATCTTGTGGCTGAGTTTGGCTTTGTAGTGATGCCGCAAATTGGTGAACACCATGAATTACTCCCTCACTGGTTAGTGCTAAGTTCTGGCATTGTGTTAGCGGTACTAATGGCAAAAGTCGTTTGGGATAAACTGCCTAAAATGAACATAAAACGAGATTGCTGTTCATAAGCTTTGATTGTCCCTTATAAACCACAAAGGCCCTTGAAGGGCCTTTTTTATGTGAGTTATTGCCATTTATAGAGGGCTTGGCCGTAAGAACATCTTAAAGCGCTATTTATATCGGTTTAATGGTCAAATCTAGTCGATATATAAGAAGAAAATAATTAATAATTTAACATTTTTAGCACTCATAAAATTACGAGCTAGATACATTTTGATGCAAACGTTATTAAAAACAGGTATTTAATTATTTGTTAAATAAGTTGGTTATTATATAAGGAAGTACTTAATAAGATTTGGATCAAATAATTATCATAAAGAGTTATTTTAATATTTATTACGGCATTGTGTGTGATGGTTATCACCCTTCGACTTTGTAGAAAAGATTATACTCAAGGTTGGTTTATACCTAATAAGTAGTAATAAGCTACTAGGAGTGATGATGAAACATTTAACGAAAAGCAAATTAGCATTTGTTATCGCAGCAGCAATGGGGATTGCGGGTTGTGGTAGTGATGGCAAAGACGGTCAAGATGGCGCGCCAGGTGAACCTGGTGAACCAAGTAACCCACCAGTAGTAGAAATGTCAGAAGTGACCACTGTTACTATGATCAATCATGCATTAGAAGAAGGTCAAATTCGCTATGAATTTGAAGTAACTAATGAAGACGGTGAATTAGTTAACGGTTTAGCGAAAGCTGAAGCTAAATTTGCTGAAAAAACTGAACGCGGCGTTGTCATGAATCGCGATGGTGCAGTTGGTGGTTATACTGATACAACTGTAGAAGGTGCTGTATTAAATTCACTTGGTGATGGCCATTACGAATTTATCGCGCCTATGCCTGCGGTAACCGCAGCTTCAGAAGGCATTGTTTGGTTGCGAGTTGGCGGTGATGACACTACTGAAATCGCACGTTCACAACCAATGGTTGTGGCAAAAGCCGAAATGATTCATACAACGACGACAGAAACTTGTCAATCTTGTCACGTTGATTATGCAGCGTCAAACCTTAAACATCCTAGCTACACAGCAATTAATGCTGATGGCGAAGTAGATTTAGTCGGTGGCTGTATGGTGTGTCATAACAACGTATCTAAAGCTGAAGAGAATGGCGGTTACGCAACCAATACATTCCAAAAAATTGGTCATATTAATCACCAAGAATTTGAAAAGGATTTCACGCCAACTAACTGTTATACCTGTCACGCTGAACCGGTGATGAATAACGGTAATTTGACTGGCAACGGTTGTACTGATTGTCATAATACTGGCGATGTAGCAGTTGCTAGTGTAATGGCGGATCCTAGCTTTGATATGCGTGAACTACATGCTTCAGCTGCAGGTGTAACTGAGCGTAAGTCAATGCGTGAAAACTACTCTACTGAAACTTCAGCGGTTTACCATGATGCTGATTTAGAGTTTACCGATCACAAAGATGTTTCTTGGGTTGGCGCTTACTGTGTTGATGTGAAGTTGTTTGATAACTCTGGTGAAACACCAGTGCAGTTAAATATTGGTGAAATGTATGAAGCACACGAAGTAACCTATGCAGGTGCTTATGTTAACGCCTATGACAATGAAACAGACTCAATTGTTGCACGTGTCATTGGTCATGGTGCGGAAGGTTATGTAGAACGTGAAGATGGTACGCGTTCAGTTTGTTACGGTGAGCTATTAAATGCACCTGGTAGTGGATATGAAAATGCGCATCTTACTACAAGCTCACGTGTCACTTTAGCTGATACAAATTGGCAAGATGATGATGGCAAATTTGGCGTATCATTTACTGGCTACTCTGAAGTAGTGGATAATACATTTACCGCTATCGATAAGCCATTCTCACGTCGTCATAATATTGATGCCAACAGCTGTACTACATGCCATACCAATGAAACTAACTACCATAAAAATGGTAGTTATAATGATGGTGGCGAATCATGTATCGCATGTCATAACAATGGTCAAGATCGTAGCTCTAAAAACTCTGCTCCAGGCTTTGGCCCTATGGTTCACAGCATGCACTGGGGTATCGGTAATGCGCTATCTGGTAGTAAAGTAGATGAAGACGGCAACAATATTGCAAACTCAGCTGACCGCCTAAACGCTGAAAATTGTGTTTCTTGTCATGCTGAAGGTATTGATTTAGAAGCGGTACCTAATCGGTACATGCGTGCTAAAGCCTTCCATGGTGGCGATACGACTAAAATGGCCAGCCCAATCACGGCTAACTGTTTCTCTTGTCACGAACACAATACAGACTCTGCGCTGAACCACATGGAACAAAATGGTGGTACGATTGATGCTGAAGTCGTTGAAGGCTGGTACACACAACCAACATCAGAATCTTGTGCAACGTGTCATGCTGAAGGTAAATCATTCGGTATCGAGAAGTTCCATAACTTCGAACGTTAATGATTCATTATCGACATAAATGCCCTGCAAGGTTATGTTGATAACAATGATTTAATCGTGAGAGATTAAAAACAAAAGAGCCACTATGACTAGTGGCTCTTTTTTTACGTTTGTGTTGCAAAATTAATGCAATTTAGCGCAACAAATAAGTCATTTTAAAGACGCTTTTAATATTATTGACTAAAAATAATATTCAACTTTTCCGCTAAGCGAATGCCTGCTTGCTGCATTCTTAGCTCCACAGTTGGGGTGTGGTCGAAAATATATTGGAAGCGCAAATCAGGTTGATCATCACGATTTTTTTCTAACTCATACGCGGCATCACGCAAGGCTTTGGATTCATCCGCCCACACATAATAGTTTTGGCCTTGCCAGTCGCTGATATCTTTTGCTGAAATACGACTGATAAATTTAGTGTATTCGGTATAGCTTAATTTTTGATGCTCAATCAGCTTGCTATCCCACACTGAATGCAAATTAGTGTCGTCGCCAAACCACTTCAATTTAACTGAATTACCGCCGCGATCATGGCTGTGACCTACGTGTAATGGCTGATGAATATCGCCGACAAAATGCACATAAAAGGCTAAAGCTTGCCATTTATCTTGTTCAGGTGTGGTGGTGCTTTTTAGTACTTGTTCATATTTTTCAAGACGCTCAATAATATCGCCTTTCGGGTTTCTGGTGACAGTGTCCCAGGTTTTACCATCGTCAATTGACACATAATGCCAAGGCGATGAGTGATACCAATTTTTGTCTGAACGGATCTCATCTGCCCAAGTCGACATCTGCGCAAGTGATTCACCTTTTGTCAGTTGATTAATCTTTTCTTGAGCGGTTTTGGATAAATTATTTTGGGCAATTTCACCAATAATACGGTGACCTAATTGGCCAAATGCCTGTGCTTGCTGACTAGTAAAAACGGATACAGCCAGTGTGGCACTTATTAACAATACAGCAGGTTTCATTATTATTATTCCATTGGCATTTAAGTAGCTTGGACCTAGTAAACCACTTAAATGAGGTTAGACAGCGAATGATGAACGTCACTTTTTAGATTAATTTTTTGTGACTAAAGAGCCTACTTTGCGGTTGTTGTGCGTGCTTTGTAATGGATGTTGCGCGAAGTTGACGCTCGCAGTTTAAGTTTTGTTGCTAAATAGTTCAACAATGACATGATTTTGAAACAAATTGACTATAAACTAGCGCCTGAAGTTTTTACTCTACAAACTTCTTTATAAAGCTAGATTAACTAGTACATAAATAAAATATAAAAATATTTCAGGGGTCTGAAAATGTTAAATAATAAAATCAGTCGCTTAGCGCTAGCGACATGCTTTGCTATGGGCGTTGCTTTACCAGCTATGGCAGCAGATACTGCATCAAACATCCGCGGTCAGATTGTTGGTCCTCAAGGTAATGCAGTAACAGATGCAACAATTACCATCATCCATGAACCAACTGGCACAGTCACTGAAGTGGCAGTAGGTGCTGATGGTAACTTCACTGCACGCGGTCTTCGTGTTGGTGGTCCATATATCATCAAAGTTGATTCTGAAAAATTTGCTGATGATGTCGAACAAAATTTATATTTAAACGTCGGTGAAACATTACGTTTTAACCGTACGTTGAAAACTGCAGCTGATATGGAACGTATCGGTGTTGTGGGTAATGCAAATTACTACCGCAGTGCAGGCGCTAACAGCGAGTTTGGCGCGAAAGACATTGCTAATTCTCCAGGTATTAACCGTGATTTAAAAGACGTATTGCGCCAAAATCCTATGGCTGTTGTCGGTACTGATGGCGTTTCAATGAGCGTTGCGGGTATTAACCCACGTTTTAACACTTTTGTTGTTGATGGCGTATCGCAAAATGATGATTTTGGTCTTAACTCAAACGGTTACCCAACTCAGCGCTCTCCAATCTCAATTGATGCGGTTGAAAGCGTTGCATTAAATACCTCACCTTTTACAGCAAGAACTGGTGGTTTCTCTGGTGCGCAAGTCAATGCGGTAACCAAGTCAGGTACTAATGAATTAGATGGTACTGTTTTTTGGGAAACCACTAACGACAGCATGGCTGGCGATGGTAAAGATCAAGAATCGGGTGACAAGTTAGAGCAAGACTTTGAAGAAACCACCTTCGGTGGCACCGTTGGTTTCCCGCTAATTAAAGATACATTATTCTTCTTTGGTTCTTACGAAAACTACGATGCACCACAAGCTGCAGATTGGGGCCCAGCAGGTAGTGGCTTTGCAAATGACTCAAACATCACTGTTGAGCAGATAGAGCGTATCAGTCAAATTGCAAATGATGTGTATGGCCTACCAACAATAGGCGGTTATAACTCAACTCCCGTAGAAGAAGATGAGAAGATTCTAGCTAAACTGGACTGGAATATAAATGATGCTCACCGCGCTTCATTTACATATCAAAACACAGTAGGCAATAAAACAAATAAAGTAACTAATAAAAGCAATGAGCTTAATTTATCCAGTTATTGGTACAATAAAGAAGAGAAATTAGAGAGTTACGCAGCTAACTTATACAGTGATTGGACTGAAGATTTTAGTACTGATATTAAAGTTGCTTTTAAAGATAGTGTCAGCAATTCAAACCCTGTTGATGATCTTGGGATAGGTCAGGTTCAAGTTAGTATTGACGGAGATAGAGTTAATTTTGGCACAGAAAAATATCGCCACGCGAATGAGCTTAATAACCAAAACTTAGAAATTCGCTTTGTGGGTGATTATTATTTAGATGAGCACAACATTGGTTTCGGTTTCCAATATAATGACGTAGAAGTCTTTAACTTATTTGCTCCAGCAACCATGGGTTCATGGAGGTTCGATTCAATTGAAGACTTTGAAAATGTCTTAGTAGATAAATTTGAATATGCAAATGCTGCATCAGGAAATCAAAATGATTTAGGGGCTAACTTTAATATTGAGACCCTGGCTTTATTTGTTGAAGATACTTGGGAAATTACCCCAGATTTAGAAATGACTTATGGTGTGCGTTATGAAACCATTAGCATGTCTGATTCCCCTGAGTTGAATGATAACTTTGTAGAGCGTTATGGTTTTGCTAATAATTCAACTTTTGATGGCAAGGATATCTGGCTACCCCGTCTTGGTTTAACTTATATCTTAACTGACGATGTGACTTTACGTGGTGGTGTAGGTCGTTTCAGTGGCGGCTCACCAACGGTATGGATGTCAAACAGTTTCTCAACTGACGGTAATCGTAAACTGGATTTGCAAGGTGGTTGGGATGATGCATGGGGCACACCGGATTTTGCAAATATACCTAATGAAGCACAAGATGGCTTAGTAGGTGGTGACGGTAGTACTAACTCGTTAGATCCTAACTTTGAGCTTCCTTCAGATTGGCGTGCAAGCATCGGTTTTGACAGCACCTGGGACTTTGGCGCACTAGGTCAAGATTGGTTTGTTGGTGGTGAATTTTTATATATCCAAAAAGAAAACGATGTGGCTTGGGTTGAGCTCGCTCGTCGTGAGTTAACAACCGATTCTACTGGCCGTGTAATTTATGAAACATGGGATCCGTTAGCTAATGATGGTGCCGGTGGTAATACAAGTCGCTATGACATTATGCTGACCAATGCTGACGAAGAGGGTACCAGCAAAACACTAAGTTTTACCTTGGCTAAAAATTGGGATATGGGCTTAAACATGCGTGCAGCTTATGCCTATAACTCAGTCGATGAAGGTAACCAAGGTTCATCTTCGACTGCTGAGTCAAATTATAAACATCCTGTTACGCAGTATGACCGTAACAGTACCACTATGGGTCCTGGTTATTACGAGACTCCACATCGTTTTACGTTAAGTTTAGGTTATGATGTTGAGTTTGTGGCAGGTTATAACTCTAGCTTCAATATGTTCTATGAAGCGCGTGAAGGTCGTCCAATGACTTGGATTCTTGACTCTTATTATAATGGCGATTTCGGTGACCAAAGTGGCATGTCTTCATCTAATCCATACTTGCCATATATTCCAACAGGTGCTGACGATCCTTTAGTTGAATATGCGGATGGTTTAACTTATGAAGAGTTAAAAGCCGCTATGGATGAAATCGGATTGAGTAAATATGCTGGTGGTATCGCACCAAAAGGCACTGATAATCAACCTTGGGTTCACCAGCTAGATTTCCGTTTCACGCAAGAATTACCCGGTTTCTTAGAGAAGCACAAAGGTATCTTGTACTTTGACGTGAAAAACGTGCTTAACCTAGTCAATGATGATTGGGGTGTTGTTGAGTACGCTAATTACGGCACTAAATCATTAGTTGATTTAGAGAGTTATGACTCCGCATCTGGTGTTTATACATACTCTGCTAATGGCGGCATTGATACAAATAGTCATGATACTTATGACATCAACAAATCTGCTTGGCAGTTAAAAGTTGGCGTTAAATACAAGTTCTAAATTGAGCTAATTTAACCTGAAAATACCGAGCTTATGCTCGGTATTTTTTTGGCTGAAATTCACCAGTTAATCCACTTATTTAATCATGCTAGACTGCGGCCATAGAGATCAATTTTTGGTGGGTAGTTATGTCGTTACTAAATTCAATGCACTGGAAGCTATTGAGCTTTAATGAACTCAGCCTTGATGAGTTGTATGAGCTATTAAAACTCAGAGTCGATGTGTTTGTGGTAGAGCAAAACTGCCCTTATCCCGAGCTTGATGATAAAGACCGATTACCGCAAACCAAGCATTTGTTAGGAATGAATCAGCAAGGTGAACTCATTGCGTATACGCGAATTTTAGCGGCAGGTGTCAGCTACAATGAAGCCAGTATTGGCCGAGTGATTGTGGCAGAAAAGGGCCGTGGACATGGTATTGCACATGCGTTAATGCAGCGCTCAATTAATGTTGTTAAAACTCAGTGGCCGCAAACCAGCATCCAAATAGGCGCGCAACAACATCTCAGCGATTTTTATCAGCAGCAGGGCTTTATCTTAAATTCAGAAATGTATCTTGAAGACGGCATACCGCATATCGATATGCTACTTAATTTACAAAATAACTAGTCATTTAAGACTGCTATAGGAACAGTTTATTTAGTTTGTATTAGCGTATTTATATTATCAGTATTAAGGAAAAATAATGTCAGATTTTATCATCAATAATACCCGTATCGTCTGTGTTGCTCAGTTTGTTGCTAAAGAAGGTAAACGTGATTTACTGGTTGAAGCTCTTGCTAAGCTGATCCCAGCGACTCGCCGAGAATTAGGCTGTATTCGCTACGAGTTAAATATCAGTTTAGATGATGATAGCAAAGTGGCCTTTGTGGAAAAATTTGCCGACAGAGCAGTATTTGATAAACATAATGCGACTGATTACATTCAAAATTATTTCCACAATGTTATGCCTGAGCTTGTTGAGTCACATAAGGTTGAAGTGTTCAATGAAGTGATTGCTTAAGCATTAAACTGATTAGCAAAATGAAAAAAAGAGTGCGAGTGCACTCTTTAAATTATTTCGATTATACGATGATAGCTTTGTTAATCGCTAAGTTTAATGGGGCTTAGGTAATTCCCTTAAGGTTAAATTAGGGTGTAAATTTAACTCACCTTCATGGTCAATAATGGCGATGTCATCTTGCTGAGAAATTACAGCCAGAGGGCCTTCTGGCATGCTTCTCACAAAAAGCAATCTGTAACCAAAGCGGTTTAAATCGTATAGGGCAACTTTTTGATCTGCAGTCAGCAACTCCCAATGCTCTTCATGAGAACGAGGGTTTTCACGTCTTTCACTGAGCTGATATGCGACTTGATTCATAAATCAATTGGCCTGAATAATTATTTTTATTAATCGACTATAAACAAGCAAAATGATCAATTCAAACGTTTTATTGCAAAAAATAGAATGAAAAACAATCTTAACGAGTATTTTTAATACAAAAACTGTCATTGATAGGGATTTAGAGGTTATTTAGATGATTCACTATATTGAACCGGTTTATCGACCACCATCAGAGTGGAAGTCGCTGATATTGCAGGTGACCAATGGTTGTAGCTGGAACCAATGTTCCTTTTGCGAGTATAACCCCTAACCTCTGTATACTATTTATATCCTTTTTAAACGATTATCTTGATTTTGATCAAGGTAAATACCTTGCTTGATTTAGTGTGCCCCCTTAAAGTGTAATTAATATTATATAGGGGGTCATTTATGTTTCACCCTTTAGTCATCAGAACAACCATACATATTGAAGAAAAAAATGAAATAAGACTGCCAGTTATTTACACGCAAAATGGGGTCTTAAAATCATATCTGGATTATTCAATCTATAAACGAAATAAGAGCATGTCTTGGATTGATGCAAGTGTTCGAGCTGTTTGCTTACTCGTCGAATTTGTAGAATTCAATAAAACTCATTACAAGTATCCAGCAGATCTCTTCTCCGCCTTTTCTGAAAAACTTTTCTTAGGAACAATCAACCCAAATGGTGAAGATCCCACGGGACTCAGATGGAGAAAGAGAAGTATACAAAATGGCAATAAAATCATTTCGTATGTGACTCAATACTCTGATTGGCTTTGTGACCATAAAGAACTTAACAACAAAGACAACCTTAATCCTTGGCGTGAAGCTACAAGCCACGAAGAACGATTAAATTGGGCCGCATATTCACATAAACATAAAAATGCTTTTCTTGCGCATACATGGTCAAAAAAATCAGCGCAAGATAAAAACAGATTATCTAGAAATGTTAGATATAAACAAGAGCATAGGGGCAATGATAATAACTCCGCCTTAAACAGGTTCCCTGATGAGTATATTGACGACTTAATTCATCAGGGGTTTATAAAGCCTGGTGTTTTAGCTACCGCACCAGCTTATACCCGACTTGAATTAAGGGACATACTAATCACAATGTTGCTTCATTTTGGTGGGTTGAGAAGGTCTGAACCTTTTCATTTATGGCTTGAGGATATAGAGCTTCATCCTGAAAATTCAAGTGAAGCTTTGGTATGTGTGTATGAACCTGAAATCGGGCAGTCTCCTATGTCATATACCAATGGACAGATTGAGGTTCGTAAAGAAACACTAGCTAAAAACTTCCAACTCTTGCCCCGAAACAAATATGAAAAAAGTAAAAAGGTTTATGCAGGTTGGAAGAATAATAAATTATCCCCATCAAAAAAAAATTATATGGTTGTGAATTGGTTTGAACCATCAGCTGGCGAACAGTTTTTATTTTATTGGCGTTTGTATTTATCTAAACAAAGGGTTAGTCCACATAAAAATCGCAAGCATCCATACGCATTTACTAATCAATTTGGTGACCCTTACTCGATAGATGCATTTGAACGAAAATACAAAAAAGCAATTGAGCGGGTTGGGCTTGTTTTTGAGAAAGATTTAGGGACAACGCCACACGGCCACCGATATGCTTATATAAATCGTCTAGAAAAAGCTGGTGTAGGTAACCTGTTCGTAGCCAACGCAGTACATCATAAATCGATAAAGTCTCAAGACTCTTATAAATCGCTATCGCCAAAAGAGATACGCTCCGAGTTCAAATGCTTAGAAAGCAAAACTAAAAGAATATTAGTATTAAGAAGTAATGATGAGTAAATACAAAACGGTAGAAGAAGCTTCAAAAGCGGCCATCAATCTCGGTATTAAATCGCAAGTTGAGTACATAAAACGCTATCAGGAAGACCCTAGACTGCATAGTGTCCCCTATAGTTTTTACCGTGATGACTGGCAGGCGTTTGGCACATGGTATGGATTTTTAGGTAAAGACACTCCAGATTACTACCCAACGATAGAGGCAGCTTCAAAAGCGGCCATCAATCTTGGTATTAAATCGCAAGCTGAGTACAAAAAACGCTATCAGGAAGACCCTAGACTGCATAGTAACCCCAATAGCTTTTACCGTGATGACTGGCAGGCGTTTGGCACATGGTATGGATTTTTAGGTAACGACACTCCAGATTACTACCCAACGATAGAGGCAGCTTCAAAAGCGGCCATCAATCTCGGTATTAAATCGCAACCTGA
>NZ_JAUORC010000046.1:0-15728 GCF_030547465.1 Shewanella sp. 5_MG-2023 | reverse complement strand
TAGTGGTGACAAGTTAATGAAGAAAGATGGCTGGCTTTGTGGGTATTCAATATCTGGTCGCAAGCGCCTAGCCTGCTCAAATGCGGATTTGTAATCACAAAGCGTATCGTCCATATCGATATAAACAATTTTCATCTTAGCCTTTCTCCTTCTAAGTAACATGAATACGGGGTCTTAGCCTTTTTCTGCTACGACAACACCTTGTCCAGTGAGCGCGTAGTTCGAACGCTAGCCTTGATGAATTGCACAAAACTGGCTGCTTATTTTGCATTATTTGCTTGAGCTGGGATGGTGCTTTCGACTTGAGGAAAAGTAAATCAGACTTTTGAGTCTTAAAATTTGATTCAATCCCTTTCTAACAAACTTTGGGGCAGTAGTTAGTCCTTAAACCTGCTTCTTCACTAAAATCGCCAAAAAATATCAAACTATATTATAAATGATCAAACCCTATTAAGAATTATCAAACTTTAATATAAACACACAGGCACGTAATTCCTAGATGTGTTAATCGGGTCAGCGTCTGATATAAAAAGGCTCAAATCCCTGATTAGCATTAAAACCTACTTTATGCACGCTACAATCAGATACCCTAAAATGTTCTACTCTTCTTGCGAATAATCAATTTCAGGCAGTAAATCTGCTGGCTGGCATTCTAACGCTTTAGCAATCGCATAGAGTTTATCAAGAGTGATGTTTACTTCTCCTCGATCAATTCGTCCAACATAGCTTCTGTCAATATCGGTCAAATTTGCTAATTTATCTTGAGAAATTTTTTTCATTTTTCTCATAGTTCTGAGTTTTTCACTGAATTTTTCAAGTAGTTCGCTCATTGGTAAAGCCTTATATCCAAAAAGCCGAACTATTTCACATTGCGGATTATAATATCACGGACTATAATCCCACGGTTTATAATCCTTACCCAAGCTTACTATGCGATTGAATCCTGTTGTTGCCCAAATTATTTCTGCACCTAACTTTGACCACTTTCTAACCCTTGAAGTGAGATCTGCATATCTGGCGCTTAGTGCTGATAAAACAATAAACCCCAATGAAGCTCGTCGTTATGTATATGGCGAATTGATCAAATTAGTTAACCATGGTTGGCTTAGAAAGTCAGTGTCAAAGAAAAAAGAAATCACGAGGTTTGTCAAAACAGATTTGTTTGTTCCCATAGAAATCGAGGCGCTTACTAACGCTGACGATTTTAAAAAGGCAGACAAGAATGAAGACGATAACCATGATACCAAGTTAATTGATGAACTATTTATGCGACTAAATAACTACAAAACCGACTTGCTTGCAGGGCTTGGAGAGGTGGACGAGTATAAGCTGCTTTGTGAGCAATTCCCATACTTACGTAAGGAACTCCAGCCTAAATATAACAAAGTGAGAGAAGCAAACAGCAAGTTATTGGGCAGTATCAAGGCAATTGAGTCGGTACTATCGAAATTGGTATAGGGCAATAATGAAATTAAGAAAATGGCAAGCTACCTGTATTGAACTAGCACTAAAGAAATACGGCCAGGGTGCACCGCATTTTTTGACCTTGGCAACGCCTGGCGCAGGCAAAACGATTATGGCATCGACGCTAGCCAAACGAATGCTTGAAAGAGATTTAGTTGATGTAATTTTATGTTTTTCGCCATCTGCGACTGTGTGTTTAGACTTTTGCGAAACACTTGAAATTGTTATAGGTGAGCGATTTGACGGGTTGCTAGGTGCTAGAGGACGATCAATGACTTATCAAAGTATGAAGTTTCTTGATTACAACTTTTGGCAGCTATTTGATTCATTTCGTGTTTTTGTCATTTTCGATGAGATACATCACTGTGCTGGTTCTTGTATTGAGAATGCCAATGCTTGGGGGGAGCAAGTCATTTTTAATATTCAGAACAGGGCAAAGCATACGCTGGCGTTGACAGGCACTCCATGGCGCTCTGATACGGCCCCTATCGTGCTTTCTCAATATTGCAGCCATAATCACAAGATTCATTGTGATTATGTGTATGGGCTTGCTGAGGCGATTAGAGATGGAGTTTGTCGGGTGCCTCAGATTATTGCAATAGACAATGACAATATTTCTGTGACGGAGCAATATGAAGGAAAGTCGTTCTCCAGCTTTAAGGAACTGCTGTCGCAATCTTTTTTTCCATATCTAGATGTGGTTCATAATGAAAAGGTAATACGTCACATAGTTGACCAAGCAAATTGCCGATTAGAAGCTCTGCGCAAAGTCAATCCTGATGCAGGAGGTTTAATCATTGCCAGTTCAGTAGAGCATGCAAATCAGATCCTTGAGATTATGCACTGTTACTTTGGTGAAACGGCTATGGTTATTACCTACCGCGAAGATGCACCGACGTCTTTAATTCATCAATTTAGAAATTGCACTTCTAAGTGGGTGATATCGGTGGGCATGATCTCTGAAGGGACGAATATCCCGCGCCTACAGGTGTGCTGCCACTTAACTAACATTAAAACTGAAATGCACTATCGGCAGATCTTAGGGCGAATTTTACGCCGTACTGACATCACTAATCAAAAAGCATATTTATATATGCCAGCAGAACCGAAGCTTGTTGAGTATGCTTATCGGGTGGCTCTGGATATTCCTGATGAAGCAGATGTAATAAAACTTGAGAAGATGACTGCCGAGATCAGCAACACGACCCCAAGAAAAGCAGTACTTACTTCTATGTCGACAGTTTCACTAAAATTAGACGATGAAGCATTTTATTTGTCTCAAGCCGAAACGCAAGGTTCTAGCATCAGCACACTGACTGAAACTTATGAAAAGATGATAAATATTGTTGGCCGTTTTAAGAGTGAAACAATTGATTTAGGCTTAATTTAGAAAAAAATGCAATAAACCCGAGGAGCTACTATGCTGAAAAGTAACAATAAGAATTCGCCTCGATACATCAAAAGGATTTAGCTCATTAATGTTTCTGCAAAGACCTCAACCATTTAACGATGAAACCCTTGAGAGCTATTTTATTCGTGTAGCCAATAAAAATGGATATAGTGACATTCACCGATTTTTGTTGGCTACTAAAAAGTTTTTACAAGAAATCGACCACTGCAAGTTTAGCACCTTTCCCACTGATATCACCTTAATCAACCCTTGTTCCTCAAAATATCATTCTACTGCCCGTACACATAGCCTTTTGAAATTAAGTCAACTAACTTTTAACGAACCATCAGAGCTTTTAGGCTTAGCGATAAATCGTTCATTAATGAAATTTTCTCCAGATTTCTCAGCCTTAATAAGAGGTTCTGAAGTTTTCCCCAGGTATTTTTTACGAACAAAGCAAATACCTTGTTGCCCGCTTTGCTTGGCAGAGCATGGGCACGCAAATTACTTATGGCATTTGTCAGGTTACGACTACTGTCATAAACACAAAATCAAACTTATGTATGAATGCCTGTGCGGAACAGTTTATGACTATCGAAAAGATGGCCTATCAGGCATTTGTAGTGACTGTGGTAAACCAGTGGCCTGGGATGAGGCTGAACATGATAAAGACAAAGTCGCGATTGCTATCTGGTTAGCTGGGGAGGACATAACACCTCTACCGAGTGTCCCTGCAAGTCACCGTTGGGGGTTGCTGCACTGGTGGCAAAATATAGAAAAAGATGAAACCAAAAGCTTTTTGGTATTTTGGCAATGTTGGCCTAAATCTTTTGACGAAATCATCGAGGAACGTATTCAATTTAATCTTCAATACGCTGTTGTTGAAAGAAGCCAACTGAGAGTAAAAGACTTGCTTGGTTCTTTGTTTTTCGGCTCTATTCATCTACCAAGCAGGGATTTACAGTCTAACGTCATTTTAAAACAGCTTTTTAGTTATCTTGAAAACCATCTGTGGGAAAATTCTGGGTTATTGGCTGAACTAAGAATTAATGCTCTAGAGACATGCTTACTGCTAAATTGCTCAATTGAACAAATAGCATCAATGATTAAGCAAAAACTGCTCACACCAAACTGCCGAACAAACAATAACACCCCATTAAATTCAACCAGTTACATTTTTACTCTTGGCGATATTTATTGTCTCTGGCTATCTGAGTTTCAAACTCCCGAGTTTAATAGATCACACTATATTTCGAGGTGGTAATGGCTACACTAAAAGAAATTCTTCAAAGTGATATCGATGACCTTACCAAAATACTGAGAAATGCTTTTCGTCCTCTATCACCTGCTGTGGATATCTCGGCAGACCCTCAAACTGCATTAACCATTCTGATCAACTTAACGGACAACGTTAATTTACAAAAAGATTTGCTCAATCCTAATACATGCGCAGCCAAATTAAGAGATGATAAATGGTGGGCTGATTGTCTTGAAACAGCATCAAATCGCCAAAGCCACAATGTAAAATACCCTGATATTCGCGCTACAGGATTAATCAGAGCGACCCCAATCGGTGAGTTACCACCTTTCACTCTCTCTTCTAGCAATCTCCCCCCAATTGATTGGAGCTATTCTAAAAATTCAAACTGTGTGAACCAGGCAGTATTCTTAACTAGTGAATTTATTTGGAATAACCAACAAACCTGCTTGACACTCATACTTAAGGACGTTAAACACCCTATTTGGCTAATATTAATGAAATTGGGATGTACAAAGAAAAGACAAAAGCAGATAGCAAATAGCTTGTCTAAAATTCCAAACCAAACAATTGAAGCAGAATTGCAATATAACTATCTAAAGCATGTCATCTTTCCTGACGACGCTAATTCATATGTAACGTTATCTCCAGTACCATCCCAATCACTACAAAGCCATGTTTACCAAGCTCTTGAAAATGAATACCAGCTAACAGCTAGAACTTGGTTTAAAAGAGCTACCAATATGGGGTGTTTAGCGATGACGTGCGCAGGAGCATTTAAAACGATTAAAAGCATCCCTAATATTGAAGGGAGTCGCCATCATTACCTGAAAGAGATACCCTATTGGTTAACTAAGTCAGTATTTAAATCTCTTAGTCTATATGCAGAAAGTGGGCAGTGGGTACTAACTAAAAACGATTTAAAACAAAGGATTAATTTGGTTACTGATGATATTAAATCAGCATTATCCTTGTGGATAAACCAAGTAGATTCAAATCAAAAATCTGCGACTCAGTTAGCCGAAGAGCTTAATTTTGAACTGGCGTCTTCTCCATTCACTGCTCGACTTTCATATGACTACAAGTTGACGAAACTATTTACTAACATTTTTAATCAATTCAAAATTGACCGCTCACTAACCCCCTTAGCATTGAACAATTCGTCACACGGTAAATTTTTACTATTACCATGCCTAAGAATAAGGGCGGCATCAGCATTGAACACTCCTTATAGCTTGGGACTGCCCTCATTAATGGCGTTTTTTGGGTTTATTCATGCTCTTGAACGCAAACTATTAGAAATTAACTCCGAATATAGCGTCGATAGTTTTGCAATCTGTATCCACTCAATTAGTTTGAATAAGCGTGGACTCACTAAAGAATCAATTCTCAAAAGTAATAAACAAATTTCCCCCCCAGCAACGCAGGATGAATGGCAATGTGATATCGAGGTGAGTGTTTTGATCCAGTGTCAGTCTGCATTAAATATATCTAGTACAGCGCTTTTCAAAATTATGCCCAAAACTCTGGCCAGAGGCTCGATTAAGATCCCGATTGATAAAATACAAACCCTACAATCATACTCGTCTGCAACATCTGCCATTAAAGCTATTGAACAAACAGGAGGTAAATGGCTTTCACTCCACGAAAAGAAGAAGCTAGAAAATATTAACGACATAATAGAAGAATTAAAAAAAGATCGAAGGCTATTCTTAAATACTATCGGCTATCACCTACTTGAAGTACCCAAAGAAAAGCAACTCGCTTTAAAGGGCTATAACCATGCATTTGCCGAAAACATTTTAGCTCTAATAAGAGTTGTGTCGGTTAGTGAAAAATCGAATTTAGATGATATTTTTTGGCTATACAAATATGAGCAATCTGGCCCAAGGTTATTAACAAGGAGTCTACATGAAACTGCCAAAACACCTAGCGTATCAAGCATCTATAGATCCATCTGATGTCATATTTTTAGTAGTATGGCCTGACGGTAGTAAAACACCATTAAAAATACATAGCCGAAAGATTAATGGCTTGAAAGAAGGGAGTGCTTCAGCTTATAGAGACAATGGAGATATTGATACCACAATAAATACTGCTCAGCTTGCCGAAGGCAACATACATGAAATAGATTTCTGCAACATACCTTTTGGAGCAAAAGCGTTGGAATGCTTATTTTCTGTTTCTTTTATTCCAAAACTACTTGAACCCTATAAATGCTCTGATGACCAAGTAAAGCAACAACTCTCTAAATTACTCTCTTTGTACACTAAAAAGATCGGTTTAAAAGAACTCATTACCCGTTACTTAATCAATATTTGCAATGGTAGTTGGTTATGGGAAAACTCTTCTAGAGCCTATTCAACAGACATCGAGATTACACCTTGGCCTTGGGATCATGGCCCGCTTGTTTTTGAAAATATTAGAAAAAAATATCCTGACTCCAACATTTTTAGAGACGAAAAACACTGGAGTGAATTAGTACAATTGATTACCAATACACTAACAACATCGAATGAGCTTTGTGTTTTAGAAGTCAAAGCCACCATGCAATTTCCAACCTGCGCAACTATTCGTCCTAGCCAAGCCTTTAAAGAGTCAGCAAAGCGCGAAAAAAATCGAGTTTATCAATCTACAGAAATTAATGATCAGACTTCGCCAATTTTTGGTTGTTTCAAAACTGGCGCAGCTATCGCAATGATCGATGATTGGTATCCCAATGCAGAAAAAATGATCAGAGTTGGTCATTATGGTGTCGATAAGCACAATACGATGTGTTACCGCGCGCCAGAAACAGGTAAAGATTTATTCTCCTTACTCAAGCGCTCGGATGAATTTGTAGACACGCTAAATAGTGAAGAAATAATGACAAATGAAACCATCAAAGACTTGCATTTTGTTGTCGCAAACTTGATTAAAGGTGGCCTTTTCCAGCAAAAAGGAAGTTAATTATGCAATGGTATTTTAAAACCGTTACTTTTTTGCCTGAAAAAAGAAATAATGAATTATTAGTTGCACGCTGCCTCAAAATTTTGCATGGATTTAATTATCGGCATAATACTAGAAAAATTGGTGTATCTTTCCCTTGTTGGGAAGAACAAACCATTGGTAGAAAAATATCGTTTGTTAGTACAGCAAAAGAAATTCTTACGGAACTGCTTACTCAGCCCTATTTTTTGCAGATGCTAGAACTGGAATATTTCAGTATTTCTGAGCTCCAAGCTGTGCCTAACAACTGTAACTACGCCATGTTCAAACGATCTTGTTATGTTGATAAATATACACCTTCCGTAATTGCTAAAAGATTGAGAAGGATTGAAAGAAGGGCTCTGGCCCGAGGTGAATATTTTGATCCGAAGAAATACGATTCAAACACAAGTCTTTCGATTGATCACTACCATGTAATTCAAGAGTACAGCCAAAGTAATGACAATGAATTCCGAATCAATATTCAGATGTATCAACGAGACAAAATAGAAGGTTCTGGAGTATTCAGTAGCTATGGCCTTGCAAATTTTGATAATTCGTATCAAAGCGTTCCTTTTGTTTAACATATCCTTTATTTTTTACCACCACATAACCCATTGAAATTTAATTGAAAAGACAAGTATTTATAAAAAAGGGTTGTGAAACCAATTTCAACAAACTAAGCTAAAAATCAAGTGCTTAAGCAATGCCCGTTATAGTGCTCGGCCGCATAGGCCGCTAATAATTCAAAACAATGCTCAACCATACGCACCTCAGCGTGCTCGGCCGCATAGGCCGCTAATAATATGGATAACTGCAGTGTGTCATATGAAGGAATGTGCTCGGCCGCATAGGCCGCTAATAATATGGGCCCCAACGTCGCTGGTGTGCTAGGTTGGAATACGGCCGAATAGGCCGATAGGAGCTAACAAGGAAGAAAAGCATTAAACCTTAGAGTATTTAGAGTTCTACTCAGCCTGAATCGATTAAATATTAGATAGTTAAGTCAGAATGGACTTTGACTTTTCTATTTCGGTTATTCCTAAAATAATCTTCCCAACCAATAATGTTAGAGGGGTCAGCTAGCATCTCTTTCGTTACTGATGTTTTAAATGGGTTTTTCCAAGTCGATGGCTTATCACCTGAAGATAGCTCTGAAGCATAAAGAAAATCACCTTCTGTGAGGCAATCTTCATTATTCTCAATAGCATGAACTGAAGCATGATAAATCAGATTTCTCAATGAACGCATATTCCCTTGAGAAAACGCATAAAGCTTTTTCTGCATTAATGCAGTGTCCAAGCCTGAGCGTTTATTAAATGGTAACGCTTCATCAAGCCTCTTAAGAAAACCTTCAAAAATAGCCTTTTCATTTAGATAACTAAAAGGTCTCAGATGAAACTGAATTGAGAATCTCCCATTGAGTTGACTATTTGCATCTAAAACCACTTTAGAATATGGCATTCCAAACAAAATAATAGGACATTTAGATTTATTGATGAGCATCTTCAACCAATCACCAACCCGAGCTAATATCTTGTTAGATGTTTTTTCCACCAAATGTTGGAATTCGTCGATGATTATGAGCTCAACTTTTAAGTCTTTAACCAGCTGTACTATTCTATGGGTCAATATTGCGATATCTGTTTCATATAAAGCTAAAGGATCATTGATTGCGAGCAGCATTTCTCTGGCAGCATCAACAGGTTTCGCGTTCTCTGGAAGCTCTATATACCACACAGGAAGTACGTCGCCAGTATGTGTAGAATCACCTGGATTATTTTTCAAATACTTTTTTATAATTGATGTTTTCCCAACTCCGGATGCACCATAGACCATCATACATGATGGTTCAGATTCGCGATCAGAGTACTCTCGACAACGCTCTACATGCTTTAAAATTTGTGTAACATTAGGCGTAGAAATGAAAGCTTTTCTCGCTTTTTGAGCACGAATATAATCATTATTATCCATAACCTCCCCCTGCTACACATAATCAACATCCCAGTCAGAGCTATCAATATTATCCGTATTGTTGACACTTCGATCCTTATTGGGAAGTGCTACTTCAGCTTTTTGTACTGATTTGGCTCGGGCCGAATTCTCTTGGTAGCGAGCTCCACGTCGTTTACTCCTAAGGGCTGTCTTCTTTTTAAAAATTGAATCATCTACAATTTTTTCAATCGTTAATTCGGCATCAATTTCATCATTTATATCATATTCAACTCGATTAAGGTTGGCTTTTATCTCAAGGTTTTTCTTATGTTGCCAATAGGATACCTTACAAGCATATTCGTACTCTATTGCAGGTACTTCAAAATATTCTTCATTATCTTCATCTTGAACCCAAATAACCCCCATATTTTCGGGGTTATATTTTAAATTCACTTTATGATCGCCTTTCTTGCCTCGATATTCAGCAAGTCTTTCACTGCTATATGTGAGCCCTGTGCAAACAGTGATACCTTCTTTTCGGAGCGTTTTTCTATCAAACTTAGCAAATCTAAAATCAAGCTCCTGTGGTGTACCTTTAAATTCGTTCGGCCCCCACATTTTGCAGCCTCGTCTCCAAGCTACATTTGGACAGTTTGTTCCTCGTGAATTCGGTTTTTTATGATAAATATCAATTAACCAAATCAAATAGATTCTTGTAATATCTTTTATAGTTAAGCTTGCTTCACTGACTGAGTCATAGCCTTCACGTTTCAAGTAACTACTAAAAGCTTTCCCAGGAAGATCATCAAGTAAAGATGTATTACTCGTACCAAACTGACGTTCAACTGAAGGTTTGTTGTCAGGGGTTTCAACTTTATTTTGATGAATGTTTATAAGCAAACTTTCACAAGCTTTTGCAAATCCATCGGAGAGAAACTCTTTTCCGTTATCAGTTACCACCAAGTCTGGAATACCGTAACAAAGCCATTCATTTTTTACCTCAGGAAATCGAGAAAGTAACTCGTCTTTTGATAAAATGGTATTTTTCAATGCTAATGCAACTGATACGTAACTTGGCGGTTCAAACCCCAAATAAAATCCCACCACAGCTTTGCTATAACAATCAACTAGTTGAGTTAAATATGGGCGTCCAATAGGAGCACCACTATCATCATGGATAACAAAAAGATCAAGCACCGTGTGATCTATTTCAACTCTCTCCATTACATATGAAGTTAAAATTTTCTTGCCCATTCGACGAAACTCACGTTTCGCCACTCGCTCCCCCTTCAGCGCAACAAGCTTTTCAAAAGGAGTAATTTTATGAACCCGCTTACGGATCGATTCATAGTTGGGATATTTTAAACTTGTTTCGTGAGATAAGTTATATACTCGGATTTTTTTCCTGACTCTACGTAATGCTGCAACAATGCTGATCTGTTTCGCTGAAATAACAGCGTCAATAGCTTGATCCATAAACTCTGAAACGATCGTTGACACCTTTATATCTCTGTTACCGCGCTTCTTGATATTAGGAGCTAAAGAAACTGGGTCATAATCTGATTTTTTAAATTTAAGCCACCAACGATAAATAGTGATTGCACTCGGAATTTTTTTATCACTTTCCCTTTGTAATTCAACCCTAAGGGGCTCAATTGTTTTGGTTGTGATATTGTCACATCTTTGACTTACCAGCTTTAATAGTTTTAATCGAAACCTTGCTTCATCTGCAATCTCATCACTAAACGCTGTAAAATCTTTGTAAGTTTTACCACCGATTTCTTCGTTAATCTCTTGAAATAAAGAAAAATCATCATCTTTTGAGCACGCTCCTGAGTTTTGAGGATTGAACCGAGCTATAGATGTCTTAGGCATAATTTAATACCGTCTGATTGGTTAATGGCATCTCCAAGTCAGCGTCAAGGAGACACCTAGCTAAAAGGTCACACACCATAGGCATTATGCCCACACGATTCATGCCGATTTTATGCATTAACGACTCTACATTTTGAGAACCAAAATCACTTAGAATAGAAAGAATGGCTTGTTGATAATGAGTTAAATCATCTCGTGACGCATAACGATGAAGAAGCTTAAGATTCTTAAGAAGCTGAGTATCTCTTATTTCTGACTCCTTCAGTAACTCCAACGGAATCCCAAGTTGTTCAGCAGCACGCTTTTTTGCTTCAAATTCGCGTTTAAAACTTTCGGAGTCAGTTTCTGAATTTGTCTTCACCTCAAAGAGGACAAACTCTCCAGCATTAAATTCAGCAAGAAAGTCTGGAACATAGGTTCGTTTTTTTCCATCTAAAAGATAATTGTATCTTATCGGTTGAGAACAAAACCTTCTGATACTTTTATCAAAGTCAAAATGAAAGCAGGCATCGAACTCTAATGTAGATTCAACTGAAATCCTTTGCCCGCTCTTAGTACTTACATACCTGTGTATGTTTTTTCCACGGGACTTAGTTAAATTTCTGGCGGGTTCATAAAAAGCACTTTTAAGCGCTTCATTTACAACTTCTGGAGAGGATAAGCACGCTTTCACAAAATGTTGCCTCTTTAATCATATGTAGTAAACTTACTCAAGTATGGTTAAAAAAGAGGCAATATCAAGTTATAGTTGGATAAAATATCAATTTATGGTCATAAATATCACTTTATGGTTGTATCGACAACTCTGGTTAGCCTAATACCGCAAGTAGTACACCTGCAGCAACAGCACTACCTAATACACCAGCCACGTTTGGCCCCATAGCATGCATCAGCAAGAAGTTTTGGTTATTAGCTTCAAGACCTACCTTGTTAACAACGCGCGCCGCCATCGGCACTGCAGAAACTCCTGCTGCGCCAATCAATGGGTTAACTTTGCCACCAGATAGCTTAGACATGAACTTCGCCATTAATACCCCTGAAGCAGTACCAATACTAAATGCCACGGCACCTAAAATAAGAATACCCAAGGTTTCAATGCGTAAGAACTGTTCTGCCTGTAATTTAGAGCCTACAGCTAAACCTAAAAAGATAGTCACAATATTGATAAGCTCGTTTTGCGCGGTAGAAGATAGTCTATCAACCACGCCAGACTCACGCATTAAGTTACCTAAACAGAACATGCCCACTAAAGGCGACGCCGCTGGTAGGAACAAAATCGTTAGACCGACAACCATCAAGGGAAAGATAACTTTCTCTTTCTTACTGACTTCACGTAGCTGCTCCATTTTGATGCTACGCTCTGACTCATTGGTTAATAGACGCATAATTGGCGGCTGAATTAACGGCACTAATGCCATGTATGAATAAGCTGCAACAGCAATCGCACCTAATAAATCAGGGGCTAGTTTTGAGGCTAAGAAAATCGCAGTTGGACCATCTGCACCACCAATAATCGCAATGGCTGCGGCGTCAGTCATGCTGAACTCAAAACCCGGCACCACATTAAGAGCAATTGCACCTAATAAAGTCGCAAATATCCCGAATTGGGCTGCAGCGCCCAACAATAAGGTTTTTGGGTTAGCGATTAATGCACCAAAATCGGTTAATGCCCCCACGCCCATGAAAATCAGTAATGGAAATATGCCGGTCTCAATGCCCACATGGTAGGCGTACCAAAGTAAGCCGCCTTCTTCAGTGAAACCCGCATTTGGAATATTCGCCAGTATGGCACCAAACCCAATAGGCAATAATAGTAATGGCTCGAAGCCTTTTGCTATTGCGAGATACAGTAATAAACCGCCTATTGCCATCATAAATAATTGATCAAGAGCGAAGTTAGCAATGCCTGTCTCAGACCAAAAGGCCAGTAATCCTTCCATGCTATCTCCTACGCTAATGCTAACAATGGTGAACCAACCGAAACGGCATCACCTTGCTTAACTGAAATATTTTTGATGAAACCTGTTATTGCTGCGCGCACTTCAGTTTCCATTTTCATTGCTTCAAGGATTAACACCACATCACCTTCATTGACGTGATCGCCATCGTTTACCAATACTTTAAAAATATTACCCGACAGCGGTGCATTCATGGTGGCTTTCACTTCATCGCTCACAGGTGCAGCAGCAACAGTTGGAGCAACGGCAGCAGGTGCTGCTGATGTCGGCACGATCTGGCTGATATCGCCTCCTTCGCTTACCTCAACCACAAAGCTTTGTCCTTGCACATTAACAGTGTAGGTTTCAGCGCCTTTTTCAGCTTTAGCCGCAGGCACGGCCATATCATCAGCACTTGGCACTGGCTCAAAGGCATCAGGGTTACCGCGATTAGTCAGGAACTTAAGACCAATTTGATTAAATAGGGCATAGGTCATTACATCATCATCAGTTTCTGCGGCTAATGTAATACCGTCTTTCTTAGCGATGTCAGCAAGCTCGCTGCGAAGCTTATCTAATTCAGGTTCAATTAAATCTGCAGGGCGACAAGTAATAGCCTCTGCGCCATTTAATACCCGTGCTTGCAGCTCGGCATTAACCGGAGCCGGCGTTGCACCGTATTCGCCTTTCAGTACACCTTCGGTTTCTTTAGCTAAGGTTTTATAACGCTCGCCCATTAAGACATTAATCACTGACTGGGTGCCGACAATTTGCGAGGTTGGTGTAACCAATGGCAAAAAGCCAAGATCTTCACGCACACGAGGGATCTCTTCTAACACCTCATCCATTTTATCTGCAGCGCCCTGCTCTTTGAGCTGGTTTTCCATGTTAGTTAACATGCCACCTGGCACTTGTGCACGAAGAATACGTGAATCAATGCCTTTAAGCGCCCCTTCAAAACGGGCATATTTCTTACGTACTTCTCTAAAGTAAGCGGCAATTTCTTCTAATGCTGCCATGTCGTAACCCGTGGCGCGGCCCGAGTCTTCTGCCATAGCAACTAATGTTTCAGTAGCTGAATGGCCATAGGTTTGGCTCATGGTTGAAATCGCGGTATCAAGAATATCAACACCAGCCTCAATGGCTTTTTGATAGGTTGCAGTACTTAAACCCGTTGTAGCATGACAATGCATAGAAACGGTTAAGTCAGTTTGAGATTTTAAACGGCTGATAAGATCATAAGCTTGCATTGGCTTAAGTAAGCCTGCCATATCCTTGATGCACAGTGAGTCACAGCCCATGTCTTCAAGGTTTTTAGCCATATCAACCCAAGTATCTACGTTATGAACTGGGCTGCTAGTAAATGAAATCGTACCTTGTGCATGACCGCCGACTTGCTTAACTGCTTTAACCGCAGTTTCTAAGTTACGCACATCATTCATGGCATCGAAAATTCTGAAAACATCAACACCATTGGTATGGGCACGCTCAACAAAGCGGGTCACCACATCATCGGCGTAATGACGATAGCCTAATAAATTCTGACCACGCAATAGCATTTGCTGTGGTGTATTTGGCATCGCCTTTTTCAGCTCTCTGATACGATCCCAAGGGTCTTCGCCTAAATAACGAATACAAGAATCAAACGTAGCACCGCCCCAAGACTCTAAAGACCAAAAACCAATTTTATCCAGTAAAGGTGCAATAGGTAACATATCGTCTAAACGTAAGCGCGTGGCTAAAATAGATTGATGGGCGTCTCGTAATACTACATCTGTTAACGCTAAAGGCTTGCTCATGATAACTCCTAAACGATTTAATCTTTGGCACGATACTGGTGAATAGCAGAAGTGATAGCTGCTATTAACTTAGGATCAATTGATGTCGCAGCTGCGGGTACAGGTGTAGGCGCATTAGCAACAACAGGCTGAATGTCTGACTGACATAATCTAGCTACAAGATTAATGCCGATAATTAATATGCTTAAAAATATAAAAACTAAGCTCATCCCCATTATCATCATGCCCAAGGCATCCAATAATTGCTCGGATATTGATGATGTCATAAACCCTCTCTTGTCATTATGTGCAATTAAAAATTGCCCACAGGATCAGTTCCAATGTTTACACGTCAATAACGTCTGCTGAATAAATTGCACCAAAACGATGCGGCATCAACAAAAGGAATAATTATTCATTCAGCATAAGCTGTTTTTATTCCATTAAAATCCACCAGTTCAGCGATTAAACTACCCTGTGATTTTTTACCGACGAAAAATATAACCAATCTATAACAATTAATCCAACACCTTGTAAATTGGTCAGACCAAAATTAATAAGATTAAGCCCACCTTGGTGATAATTCGATAAAAATAGTTCACATATAATGAAGAATCTTCATTTTTGATTACTTTATCAGGAAAATGATAAGGTCATGACAAGATCTATATAAAAAGAGATATCAGAAATAAGAACAGCTATATTCACCAAAATTGTGCAGATGCTCTATTTAGCATAAATATGTAGTGGTTTTTGTAATTTATGGCTCATCATCAAGTTGTAGTTAAAATAAAAGCATACAAAACTAATTAACCAAGCTAAGTACAATTAATCAACTAGAGTGAACGTACTAACCAGCATGACTGAAGGATTTATCCAAATTTTGATGTAGTTCATTTCGACTTAAGATCTAAAGCAGGTTAGCGACATTTGAGTGAGTGTGAAGTAGGTATATTGGCAGGAAAACTTAAAGTCACTTTAATATGACTGACTGGATTTTAGGCATAAAAAAAGCCCTGTAGATAACTACAGGGCTTTTTCTAATACTGGTGCGGATGGGAGGATTCGAACCTCCGACCGCCTGGTTCGTAGCCAGGTACTCTATCCAGCTGAGCTACATCCGC
>NZ_JAUORC010000045.1:0-15929 GCF_030547465.1 Shewanella sp. 5_MG-2023 | reverse complement strand
TGTGCAGCACCAGTAATCATGTTTTTAACATAATCGGCGTGACCAGGACAATCTACGTGTGCGTAGTGACGAGATGGTGTGTCATATTCGATGTGAGAAGTATTAATTGTAATACCGCGCTCACGCTCTTCTGGAGCGTTATCGATTTGTGCGAAATCTTTAACTTCACCACCATATACTTTTGACAATACAGCTGAGATAGCTGCTGTAAGAGTAGTTTTACCATGGTCGACGTGACCAATTGTACCCACGTTTACGTGTGGTTTACTACGTTCAAATTTTTCTTTAGCCACGATATATTCCTTTCTTTTCAGAAGTGCTCGACAACGAGCTATATAACAGTTAATTAAGTACTTAAAAATTTAAGTACGTGATTCAATAATTGCCTTTGCAATATTTGATGGTGCATCGTCGTACTTTAAGAACTCCATAGAGTATGAAGCACGACCCTGAGTTGCACTTCGCAAGTCAGTAGCATAACCAAACATTTCAGAAAGCGGTACAACAGCGTGGATAATTTTAACACCACCCAGACCATCATCCATACCTTCAATAATACCGCGACGTCGGTTCAAATCACCCACTACATCGCCCATGTTATTTTCAGGTGTGGTTATTTCCACTTTCATTGTGGGTTCTAGTAACACAGGGGTTGCTTCAAGCGCACCCTTTTTGAAGCCCATTGAACCAGCAATTTTGAAAGCCATCTCATTTGAGTCGACATCATGATATGAGCCGTCAAATAAAGTCACTTTCACATCAAGCATTGGATAACCAGCTAATACGCCGTTATTCATTTGCTCTTGAATACCTTTGTCAACGGATGGGATGAATTCACGAGGAACTGCACCACCAACGATTTCGTTAACAAATTCGTAGCCTTGACCTTCTTCAGAAGGTTCAACTTTCAACCACACATGGCCAAACTGACCACGTCCGCCTGATTGACGTACGAACTTACCTTCCACTTCAACTGCTGAGCGAATTGTTTCACGATAAGCAACCTGAGGTTTACCTACGTTACAATCTACATTAAATTCGCGACGCATTCTGTCTACGATAATGTCTAAATGTAATTCACCCATGCCAGAAATCAATGTTTGAGCTGATTCTGCATCAGTTTCCACTCTAAAAGACGGGTCTTCAGCTGCTAATTTTTGCAGCGCAATCGCCATTTTATCTTGGTCTGCTTGCGAACGTGGCTCAACGGCAATAGTAATTACAGGTTCTGGAAACTCCATGCGTTCTAAAATCACTTTGTGATCATTTGCGCAAAGAGTATCTCCTGTTGTCACATCTTTTAAGCCAATTGCCGCGGCAATATCACCAGCACGAACTTCTTTCAGCTCGGTTCGGTCATTTGCATGCATTTGTACGATTCGGCCGACGCGTTCACGTTTCTCTTTGACAGAGTTGTAAACCGCTGCACCCGACTCTAATACGCCTGAATATACACGGATAAAGGTTAAAGTTCCAACAAATGGATCAGTCGCAATTTTAAACGCTAATGCCGCAAAAGGGGCATTATCGTCTGATGGACGTTCGACTTCATTATCGTTCTCGTCAATCCCTTTAATTGCAGGGACTTCAGTAGGAGCCGGTAAGTAATCGACCACACCATCTAAAACAGCTTGAACACCTTTGTTCTTAAATGCAGAACCACAAGTTGCTAATACTATTTCATTGTTAATTGTGCGCTGACGTAATGCTTGCTTGATCTCTAATTCTGATAGCTCACCTTCTTCAAGGTATTTTTCCATCAATTCATCAGAGGCCTCTGCAGCACTTTCCACGAGATACTCATGCATTTCTTCTGCCTTAGCGAGAAGATCTGCAGGAATTTCTTCATAAGAGAAAGTCGTTCCTTGGTCTTTTTCAGACCAATTAATTGCTTTCATCTTAATTAAATCAATAACCCCTTTAAAGTTCTCCTCAGCGCCAATATTCAATTGAATAGGGACACAAGTCGCACCTAGGCGGTTACGGATTTGGTCGATGACACTATCAAAGTCAGCACCTGCACGATCCATTTTATTAACGAATACCATGCGCGGTACCTGATACTTATCAGCTTGACGCCAAACAGTTTCAGATTGTGGCTCGACACCTGATGATCCGCAGAAGACAACAACTGCACCATCAAGTACTCGAAGCGAACGTTCTACTTCAATAGTAAAGTCAACATGACCAGGGGTATCGATGATATTAATACGATGTTCGGTGAATTGAGCATCCATACCACGCCAGAATGTGGTTACAGCAGCAGATGTGATAGTAATACCACGCTCTTGCTCTTGAACCATCCAGTCAGTGGTAGCGGCGCCGTCATGCACCTCACCGATTTTATGAGACAAACCGGTATAGAACAGAACACGTTCTGTTGTGGTAGTTTTACCTGCATCCACATGAGCAACGATACCGATATTACGATAACGCTCAATTGGGGTTGTACGAGCCACTATTTATACCCTCTCAACTAAAGCTAAAGTGCTTTAGAAAATATCAACAATATGGAGTGGGCTAACGCCCACTCCATCAAATTACCAACGGTAATGAGCAAAGGCTTTGTTAGCTTCAGCCATGCGATGCACGTCTTCACGCTTCTTAACAGCAGTACCTTTGTTTTCAGATGCGTCTAGCATTTCACCAGCTAGACGTAGAGCCATAGATTTTTCACCACGCTTGCGAGCAGCTTCAACTAACCAGCGCATCGCTAGTGCGTTACGACGCACTGGACGAACTTCACATGGTACTTGATAAGTTGAACCACCAACGCGACGAGATTTAACTTCGACTGATGGACGAACATTATCAAGAGCAGCTTCAAGGATGCTTAAATGCTCTTCGCTTTTCTTTTCAGCGACAACATCTAATGCTTGGTAGATAATTTTTTCAGCAGTTGACTTTTTACCGTCAACCATAATGACGTTGATGAACTTAGCCAACAACTCACTTTTGAACTTTGGATCTGGTAGGATTTTACGTTGTCCTACAACGCGACGTCTTGGCATAACAATTCTCCGTATGCTTCAGGTACTTCCAAAACTGGAATTTTTTTAACTAGCTTGGCCTTACTTAAACGGACAAGTTACGACTTAGGACGCTTAGCACCGTACTTAGAACGGCCGTTGCGACGAGCACTTACGCCAGCACAATCTAATGCACCGCGAATAGTGTGGTAACGCACACCAGGTAGATCTTTAACACGACCACCACGGATTAGAATTACACTATGTTCCTGCAAGTTGTGACCTTCACCACCGATGTACGAAGTAACTTCGAAACCGTTAGTTAAGCGAACACGTGCTACTTTACGTAGTGCAGAGTTAGGTTTTTTAGGAGTAGTTGTGTACACACGAGTACAAACTCCACGTTTTTGTGGACACGCATTCAACGCTGGCACGTTAGTCTTTTCGACTTTTGGCGAGCGAGGCTTACGTACCAACTGGTTTACAGTTGCCATGAATAGCTCCGTTCAGTTGAAATATCTCAACAATTTTGTGTGAAAAATCTATATCCCACTATGATGGGACGCGAAAGTTTAGAAAGGTAATGGCCAACTGTCAAGAAATAGACAACTTTTCATGCAATTTCCAATAAAAAAGGCGCCAAAGGCGCCTTTTTTAACATACCATTTACTTTAATCAGCACTTCCGGCTAAGTTAAGTAAGTCAGCTAAGTTCTTCTCTGCTTCACTTGCAGTGATCACTGGCGCTTCTGCATTGTCTGATTTGACATTCGCACGAGCTTCATTACGAGCTGTGTGATATGCATAACCGGTACCAGCTGGGATTAGACGACCAACAATTACGTTTTCTTTCAGACCACGTAATGGATCGCTCTTACCGCCAACAGCAGCTTCGGTTAGTACGCGAGTTGTTTCCTGGAACGATGCAGCTGAGATGAATGATTCAGTAGCCAAAGATGCTTTGGTAATACCTAATAATTCACGCTCAAACTTCGCAGGTGTTTTGCCTTGTGCTTCAAGTTCGCGGTTAGCGATCTTAACGCGGGCAACTTCAGCTTGTTCACCGACTAAGAATTCGGTATCACCAGCGTCAGTAATTAAGCACTTACGTAGCATTTGGCGAATAATCACCTCAATGTGCTTATCATTGATTTTAACGCCCTGTAGGCGGTAAACGTCTTGAACTTCATCAACAATATAGTTAGCAACATGATGGATGCCACGTAAACGTAGGATGTCATGCGCAGCTTCTGGGCCATCAGCAATAACTTCACCACGTTCAACTTTTTCACCTTCGAACACGTTCAGGTTACGCCATTTAGGGATCATTTCTTCATAATGATCACTACCATCAGCAGGGCTGATGACTAGACGTACTTTACCTTTGGTTTCTTTACCGAATGAGATAGTACCCGAGATTTCAGCAAGGATAGCAGGCTCTTTTGGTTTACGAGCTTCGAACAAGTCAGCAACACGTGGTAGACCACCGGTAATATCGCGAGTTTTAGACGATTCCTGAGGAATACGTGCTAAAGCATCACCAACGTTAATTTGTGCATTATCGTCTTTCGCTACAATCGCGTTACCAGGTAAGAAATACTGCGCAGGTACATCGGTACCCGGGATCATAAGATCGTTGCCATCAGCGTCGATTAGACGGATAGCAGGACGCATTTCTTTACCAGCTGTGCTACGAGCACTTGGGTCAAGTACCACAATCGAAGACAGACCAGTTAGGTCATCTGTTTGACGCGTCATAGTAACGCCTTCAATCATGTCTACGAATTTAACTGAACCGGCTACTTCAGAAATAATTGGGTGAGTATGTGGATCCCAGTTCGCAATAATTGCGCCTGCTGCCACTTCACTGTCTTCCAACACTTCTAAAACAGTACCGTAAGGTACTCTGTAACGCTCTTTTTCACGACCAAGTTCGTCAATGATTGCAAGTTCAGATGAACGAGAAACAATAACTAACTTGTTGTCGATGCTCTTAACGTATTTCGCATTATGAAGCTTCAGTGTACCTGAGTTCTTAACTTGAACATTGTTTTCAGCAGAGTCACGAGATGCTGCACCACCAATGTGGAAGGTACGCATCGTAAGCTGTGTACCTGGCTCACCGATTGATTGAGCAGCAACAACACCGATAGCTTCACCGTGGTTAATGATATGACCACGAGCTAAGTCACGACCGTAACATGCGGCACAAACACCAAAGTCTGTTTCACATGAAATTACAGAACGTACGATAACTTCATCAACGCTGTGCTCTTCAAGAAGATCACACCATGCTTCGTCAAGTAGCGTATTGCGTGGAGCAAGTACTTTTTCAGTACCAGGCTCAAGTACGTCAATAGCAACAACACGACCAAGAACACGTTCACGAAGAGGCTCTTTAACATCACCACCTTCAATCAACGGCTTCATGGTTAAGCCAGCTTCAGTGCCACAATCATCTTCAATAACAACTAGATCTTGTGCAACGTCAACAAGACGACGAGTTAGGTAACCCGAGTTAGCTGTTTTCAATGCGGTATCGGCAAGACCTTTACGCGCACCGTGAGTAGAGATGAAGTACTGAAGTACGTTTAGACCTTCACGGAAGTTCGCAGTAATTGGGGTTTCGATGATTGAGCCATCTGGCTTAGCCATCAGACCACGCATACCCGCTAACTGACGGATCTGAGCAGCACTACCACGAGCGCCCGAGTCAGCCATCATATAGATGCTGTTAAACGAATCTTGCTCTTCTTCTTCGCCATCACGATTGATAACAACTTCTTTCTTCAAGTTGTCCATCATCGCTTTAGAGATTTTATCGTTGGTACTTGCCCAAATATCGATAACTTTGTTGTAACGCTCACCAGCGGTAACCAGACCTGATTGGAACTGCTCTTGAATTTCAAGCACTTCACGTTCAGCTTCTTCAACTAAAGTGTACTTCTCATCTGGGATAACCATATCGTTGATACCAACAGAGGCACCAGAGATAGTTGCATAACGGAAACCGGTATACATTAATTGGTCAGCAAAGATAACAGTATCTTTTAGGCCTAGCGCACGGTAACAAGTGTTCAATAGTTTCGAGATTTGCTTTTTACCCATGTTCTGGTTAACCAGTTCATACGGTAAGCCTTTAGGCAAGATCTGCGATAACAATGCACGGCCCACTGTAGTATCTACAATACGACGGCTTTGAGTCTTTTCACCATTGTCGTCAGTTGAAGTCTCTGTAATACGTACTTTAACGCGTGCATGCAATTCTGCAGCACCTGTTGCGTACGCTTTTTCAACTTCATCAACAGACATAAATGTCATACCTTCACCACGGCCGTTAACACATTCACGGCTGGTATAGTAAAGACCAAGTACCACGTCTTGAGAAGGCGTGATTACTGGCTCACCATTTGCTGGAGAAAGGATGTTGTTTGTCGACATCATTAGCGAGCGAGCTTCTAATTGAGCTTCAAGCGTTAACGGTACGTGCACAGCCATTTGGTCACCATCGAAGTCGGCGTTATATGCCGCACATACTAATGGGTGCAATTGAATAGCTTTACCTTCAATTAGTACCGGCTCAAATGCCTGGATACCAAGTCTATGAAGTGTTGGTGCACGGTTAAGCATAACTGGATGTTCACGAATTACTTCGTCTAAAACATCCCATACTTCTGGCTGTTCGCGTTCAACCATTTTCTTAGCAGCTTTAATCGTAGTAGCTAAACCACGACCTTCTAGCTTGCCATAAATGAATGGTTTGAATAGCTCAAGTGCCATCTTCTTAGGAAGACCACACTGGTGCAGACGTAAAGTAGGACCTACGGTAATTACCGAACGGCCTGAGTAGTCAACACGCTTACCAAGTAAGTTCTGACGGAAACGACCTTGCTTACCTTTGATCATATCGGCCAAAGATTTTAGCGGACGCTTGTTAGAACCTGTAATAGCACGACCACGACGACCATTATCTAATAGCGCATCAACAGACTCTTGTAACATACGCTTTTCGTTACGTACGATAATGTCTGGCGCAGCTAAGTCTAATAGACGTTTTAGACGGTTGTTACGGTTGATTACACGACGGTAAAGGTCGTTCAAATCAGACGTAGCAAAACGTCCGCCATCTAGTGGTACTAGAGGACGTAAATCAGGTGGTAGAACCGGTAGAACTTTTAAGATCATCCACTCAGGCTTGTTACCTGAAGTGAAGAATGCTTCCATCAGTTTAAGGCGTTTAGTGACCTTTTTACGACGGGTTTCAGAGTTGATTGAAGGCAACTCTTCACGCATTTGTTCGATCTGTTCTTCTAAATCAATTGCACGTAGCAAGTCTAAGACTGCTTCAGCACCCATTTTAGCTTCGAACTCGTCACCGTATTCTTCAAGTGCATCAAGATACGTTTCTTCAGTAAGCATTTGGCCACGTTCAAGACTGGTCATGCCAGGCTCGATCACAACAAATGATTCGAAGTAAAGTACACGTTCGATGTCACGAAGTGTCATATCAAGCATTAAGCCGATACGAGACGGAAGTGATTTCAAGAACCAAATGTGGGCAACTGGGCTTGCAAGATCAATATGACCCATGCGCTCACGACGCACTTTAGTCTGTGTAACTTCAACGCCACACTTCTCACAAATAACACCACGGTGCTTCAAACGCTTGTATTTACCACACAAACATTCGTAATCTTTCACAGGACCGAAAATACGCGCACAGAATAAACCTTCACGTTCAGGTTTAAAGGTACGGTAGTTAATGGTTTCTGGTTTTTTAACTTCACCAAAAGACCAAGAACGGATTAGATCTGGCGAAGCCAAACCAATTTTGATTCCGTTAAATTCTTCAGTCTTGCTTTGCTGTTTAAGAAACTTTAATAAGTCTTTCACGTTTCTCTCCTGAAGGAGTTAAACCAGATGCCTTGCTATTGCAAAGCATCCTTGGTTACCAAACATTGCTTAAGAGCGATGCTTACTCTTGATCCAACTCGATATTAATACCAAGTGAACGAATTTCCTTCAACAATACGTTGAAAGACTCAGGCATGCCTGGGTGCATCTGATGGTTACCGTCGACGATGTTTTTATACATCTGAGTACGACCGTTAACGTCATCTGATTTAACCGTTAGCATTTCCTGAAGAGTATATGCAGCACCGTATGCTTCTAGTGCCCATACTTCCATCTCACCGAAACGCTGACCACCGAATTGAGCTTTACCGCCCAATGGTTGTTGTGTAACTAAGCTGTACGAACCGGTTGAACGGGCGTGCATCTTGTCATCAACTAAATGGTTCAATTTAAGCATGTACATGTAACCAACAGTTACTTTACGCTCAAATTCGTTACCGGTACGGCCGTCACATAATGTTAACTGGCCAGATGAAGGTAAGCCTGCAAGTTCAAGCATTTGCTTGATCTCTTTCTCTTTAGCACCATCGAAAGCTGGCGTAGCAATTGGTATGCCGCCTCTCAGGTTCTTAGCTAAGCGCACTACTTCATGGTCGCTAAATGTACTGATGTCGACTTTCTGAAGAACGTCATCACCTAAGTCATAAACCTGCTGAATGTAGCTACGTAGCTCTGCCAGTTCGCGTTGCTCTTCAAGCATAGCAGTAATACGATTACCGATACCTTTAGCTGCAGCACCTAAGTGGACTTCTAGTACCTGACCAATGTTCATACGCGATGGTACGCCCAATGGGTTAAGTACGATATCAACTGGATCACCAGTTTCATCGTAAGGCATGTCTTCGATAGGACAAATCTTAGAGATTACACCCTTGTTACCGTGACGACCCGCCATCTTATCACCAGGTTGGATAGTACGTTTAACTGCTAGGTAAACCTTAACAATTTTCAGTACACCAGGTGCTAAGTCATCACCTTGGGTGATCTTACGACGCTTAACTTCAAACTTCTTATCGAAGTCTGCTTTTAGCTCTTCATGTTGCTCAGCTAATTGCTCAAGTTCAGTTTGTTTAGCTTCGTCATCGATAACTTGAATTAATACATCTTTACGCGGTAGCTCTGCTAATTTAGCTTCTGAGAAACCGGTAGATAGTAATAAGTTACGCGCACGGCTCAACACACCTTCTTCAAGGATCTGGAACTCTTCGCCTAAATCTTTGCGAGCTTGGCTAACATGCATCTCTTCAATTTCAAGCGCACGTTTATCTTTCTCGATACCGTCACGAGTGAATACTTGAACGTCGATGATGGTGCCTTTAACAGAGTTAGGTACACGTAAAGAGCTGTCCTTAACATCTGAAGCTTTCTCACCGAAAATTGCACGCAATAGCTTCTCTTCTGGCGTCAGCTGAGTTTCACCTTTAGGTGTCACTTTACCAACTAGAATGTCGCCGCCTTTCACTTCAGCACCAATGTAAACGATACCTGATTCATCTAGTTTAGATAAAGCAGACTCACCTACGTTTGGAATATCAGCTGTGATTTCTTCGCTACCTAGTTTCGTATCACGAGCAATACATGAAAGCTCTTGGATATGAATAGTAGTAAAACGATCTTCTTGCGCTACGCGCTCAGAAATTAAGATAGAATCTTCGAAGTTATAACCATTCCACGGCATGAACGCGATACGCATGTTTTGACCAAGAGCCAAATCACCTAAATCGGTTGATGGACCGTCAGCTAATACATCACCACGTACAATTGGATCACCAACAGAACAACAAGGACGTTGGTTAATACAGGTGTTTTGGTTTGAACGGGTATACTTAGTTAAGTTGTAGATATCAATACCAGCTTCACCCGGTGTTAACTCTGCTTCATTAACTTTGATAACGATACGGCTAGCATCAACGTAATCAACAACACCGCCACGTTTCGCAGCAACAACAACACCAGAATCGACCGCTAAAGTGCGCTCAATACCTGTACCGACTAACGGCTTATCAGCACGTAAAGTAGGAACCGCTTGACGTTGCATGTTCGCACCCATCAATGCACGGTTAGCATCATCGTGTTCTAGGAACGGAATTAGTGATGCCGCAACAGAAATAATCTGTTGTGGTGATACATCCATATATTGAATGTCAGCAGCACGCATAAAGGTAGATTCACCTTTATGACGACAAGCAACTTGCTCTTCAATGATTCGGCTAGAACCATCTACTTCAATGTTTGCCTGTGCAATAACATAACGACCTTCTTCAATTGCTGACAAGTATTCAACTTCATCAGTAATTACACTATCAACAACCTTACGATAAGGCGTTTCTAGGAAGCCGTATGAGTTAGTACGTGCGAAACTTGCTAAAGAGTTAATTAGACCAATGTTTGGTCCCTCTGGCGTTTCAATCGGACATAGACGACCATAGTGAGTCGGATGTACGTCACGTACTTCGAAGCCTGCACGTTCACGAGTCAAACCACCTGGGCCTAAAGCAGAAATACGACGCTTATGCGTTACTTCTGAAAGCGGGTTGTTTTGATCCATGAATTGAGACAGCTGTGAAGAACCAAAGAATTCTTTCACTGCTGCCGAAATAGGCTTCGCATTGATAAGATCTTGTGGCATCAACTCGTTCAAGTCGCCTAATGATAGACGTTCACGAACAGCACGCTCAACACGAACTAGACCAACACGGAATTGGTTTTCAGCCATTTCGCCAACGCTACGAATACGACGGTTACCAAGATGGTCGATATCATCGACTTCATCGTCACCATTACGGATTTCGATGATTTTCTTCATAACGTGTACGATGTCTTCTTTAGACAATACGCCAGCGCCTTCGTCTTCAGCAATCTCAAGACGACGGTTGAACTTCATACGACCTACTTTAGATAAGTCATAACGTTCTTCACTGAAGAACAAGTTCTGGAATAAGCTTTCAGCAGCATCTTTGGTTGGTGGCTCACCTGGACGCATCATGCGGTAGATTTCAACTAATGCTTCTAAGCGGTTAGTTGTAGAATCGATACGTAATGTGTCAGAAATATAAGCACCATGATCAAGATCGTTGATAAACAAAGTATCAACTTCTTTAATGCCTGCTAAAGAAAGTTTAGCAAGGTCTTCAAGGGTGATTTCAGCATTTGCGCTAACAAGTACTTCACCAGTATCTTGATCGATATAATCTTGAGCAGCAAACTTACCAACAATGTAATCTACAGGTACTTCAAGTTCTGTAGTGGCAGTTTTTTCAAGTTGTTTAATGTGACGAGCAGTAATACGACGACCAGTTTCAACAAGAACATTGCCTTCTGAATCTTTAATATCGTAACTTGCAGTTTCACCACGTAAACGGTCTGGTACAAGTGCCATAACAAGAGAATCTTTCTTAATTTTGAACTGAGTACGTTCAAAGAATAAGTCTAAGATTTCTTGAGTAGAAAACTCAAGTGCACGTAGCATGATAGTCGCAGGTAATTTACGACGACGGTCAATACGTACAAATAAGGCATCTTTTGGATCAAATTCAAAGTCAAGCCATGAACCACGGTAAGGAATAATACGTGCGTTATATAACACTTTACCTGAAGAGTGGGTTTTACCACGGTCATGATCAAAGAATACACCTGGTGAGCGGTGTAACTGAGACACGATAACACGCTCAGTACCATTGATAACAAAAGTACCGTTATCAGTCATTAATGGGATATCACCCATGTAGACTTCTTGTTCTTTAATGTCTTTAACTGTGCCTGGTGCAGCTTCACGGTCATATAACACCATACGCAATTTAACGCGTAATGGAGCTGAATATGTAACACCGCGGATCTGACACTCTTTCACATCAAAAACTGGCTCGCCTAACTTATAACTGACGTATTGCAGTTCAGAGTTGCCAGAAAAGCTCTTGATGGGAAAAACGCTACGGAATGCGGCTTCGAAGCCACGTTCACCCGTAGGATCTTGATCGGTGAACTTCTTAAAAGAGTCTAATTGAATAGACAATAGGTACGGAATATCCAAAACTTTTGGGCGTTTGCCAAAGTCTTTACGAATACGCTTCTTTTCAGAATAGGAGTAAACCATGGGTTTCCTCTACTTACGAGATGTGACCAAGACTGAAATAATACAAAAGATTAAATCAGCACGTTTGCCCATCACCGTTAATGGCAAGAACCTAACCAGTAATCTCTGCTAGGAACTGCTAAAACTGGCGACAAACGGTGAATAAAAAATCGCCTGCGCATATAGCGCAAAAAAGGCCGACGGTTAAAAAACCGCCAGCCTCCGCCCGATTACTCGGGAGGTGGTAAGTTAAAGTATAACTTACTTAACTTCTACTTCAGCGCCAGCAGCAACTAGGTCTGCTTGAAGTGCTTCAGCTTCTTCTTTAGAGATAGCTTCTTTAACTGCAACTGGTGCAGATTCAGCCATCGCTTTAGCTTCTTTCAGGCCAAGACCTGTAGCGCCACGAAGTGCTTTAATAACGGCAACTTTGTTAGCACCGAAAGATGTCATAACAACGTCAAATTCTGTTTGCTCAACAGCAGCGGCAGCATCACCACCACCAGAAACTACTGCAGCTGCAGCAGAAACGCCGAATTTTTCTTCCATTGCTTCGATAAGTTCAACAACTTCCATTACAGACATTTCTGCGAAAGCTTCTAAGATTTGGTCTTTTGTGATAGACATAACAAAAAATTCCTATTGTACTGAATTCAATTTAATTAAGCGGCTAATAAAATATTAAGCTGCTTCTTTTTGATCGCGAAGAGCGGCCAAGGTACGAACAAACTTGCCAGCAGATGCTTCTTTTAGAGTCATCATTAACTGAGCTAGTGCTTCGTCGTAAGTTGGTAATTTCGCTAAACGATCAATATCTGCTGCAGGGATTACTTCCCCTTCAAAGGCTGCTGCTTTAATTTCAAACTTTTCTTGCGTAGCAGCGAAGTCTTTTAATAGACGTGCTGCAGCACCTGGGTGCTCGTTAGAAAAGGCAATTAAAGTAGGACCTGTAAACGTGTCGCTAAGGCACTCAAAATCAGTACCAGCTACAGCGCGTTTAACTAATGTATTACGTACTACACGTATAAATACACCAGCTTCACGAGCTGCTTTACGCAAACCGGTCATATCACCTACAGTTACACCGCGTGAATCGGCAACAACTGCAGATAAAGCACCTTTGGCTGCTTCGTTGACTTCAGCAACAATCGCTTTTTTGTCTTCGAGTCTTAATGCCATTGGCTTTACTCCTGGATTCTACCTAGGGAATTCCCTAGAATTAACCATGTTAAACACAAAGTGTTTAACGACTTACGGTGCAGATTTTCCAGCAGAACAAAATCTATCTGGGGGGTCTGACACCGTCTACGTAGGAAATTAAGTAATGGTTAGATTACACCTACGGTCTTGGACGGAAATCTATTCAATAAGCGGACTAATAAATTAGTAACACACGTAGAAAATAGACCTCAACCCACAAAGTGCGCGCATTATAGACTAATACGCACGCTTTGTATATTACTTAACTTCGTCTAAGCTACCTTGATCGATAGTTACGCCTGCACCCATAGTGGTAGAGATAGTAACTTTCTTCAAGTAAACGCCTTTAGCAACTGCAGGCTTAGCCTTTTTCAGTGCCGCTACAAGCGATTCTAAGTTTTCTTTAAGCTGAACTGGTGTGAAATCCACTTTACCGATAGTAGTGTGGATAATACCGTTCTTGTCGTTACGGTAACGAACTTGACCAGCTTTGGCATTTTTAACTGCATCAGCAACGTTAGGCGTTACTGTACCAGTTTTAGGGTTAGGCATTAAACCACGTGGGCCTAAGATTTGACCTAACATACCAACAACGCGCATTGCATCTGGAGATGCGATAACAACGTCAAAGTTCATTTCGCCAGCTTTAACTTGTGCAGCAAGATCTTCCATACCAACAAGTTCTGCACCAGCTTCTTTAGCTGCTTCAGCGTTTGCGCCCTGTGTAAACACAGCAACACGAACTTCACGGCCAGTACCATGTGGTAATACTGTAGCGCCACGAACGTTTTGATCTGATTTACGAGGATCGATACCTAGGTTAACAGCAACGTCAACACTTTCTACGAACTTAGCAGTTGCTAATTCTTTTAATAAAGCAGTAGCTTCATTGATGTCGTAGTTCTTAGTTCCGTCTAATTTTTCACGGATAACGCGCATGCGCTTAGTTAGCTTTGCCATTATATTAGTCCTCTACTACCAAACCCATTGAACGTGCAGTACCTTCAATTGAGCGAGTCATCGCTTCAATATCAGCGCCAGTCATATCAGTAGCTTTTGATTCAGCAATTTCTTGAACTGCGCTACGCTTGATAGTACCAACTTTCTCAGTGTTCGGACGGCCAGAACCAGACTTAAGACCTGCAGCTTTCAATAATAAGAAAGATGCTGGAGGAGTCTTAGTTTCGAACGTGAAAGAACGGTCGTTGTATACAGTGATAACAACAGGAATTGGCATGCCTTTTTCGAACTTTTCAGTACGAGCGTTGAATGCTTTACAGAATTCCATGATGTTCACACCTTTTTGACCTAAAGCAGGTCCAACTGGTGGAGACGGGTTTGCAGCACCGGCTGCTACTTGTAGCTTAATATAAGCTTCAATTTTCTTTGCCATGTCGACATATCCTCAGTTTGGGTTCAAACGCGTATCGGCTACATGCCAATATGCTCCCCTTGAAAATTACGGGTGCGAATTATACAAAAATTCGCACCCGCAAACAAATACTATTTGTAGTTAATTTAATCAGCTCTTTTCAACTTGATCGAAATCAAGTTCAACAGGAGTAGAGCGACCGAAGATCATTACTGAAACCTTAACGCGATTCTTGTCGTAATCAACTTCTTCGATAGTGCCATTAAAATCAGCAAATGGACCATCGTTAACACGAACAACTTCACCAGGTTCATACATAACGCGATGAGTCGGTGACTCAACTGTGTCTTGTAAACGCTGAAGAATGGCATCCGCTTCTTTGTCTGAAATAGGCGCTGGACGGTCAGATGTACCACCGATAAAGCCCATAACACGTGGAATACTTTTAACTAAATGCCAGCTTTCGTCATTCATTTCCATCTGTACTAATACATAGCCAGGGAAGAATTTACGTTCGCTTTTGCGACGCTGACCTGCACGCATTTCAACCACTTCTTCTGTCGGTACTAATACCTCAGCGAAGTAATCTTCCATGTTGTGCATTTTTATGTGTTCAAGCAATGTTTTACATACACGGCCTTCATAGCCCGAGAATGCTTGGATCACATACCATCTTTTTTTAGCTTCTGTTGCTTCAGTCATGTAAATGCCTATACGCCAGTAATTAGGTTAACAACGCGCAAAAGTACCCAGTCGAAACCCCAAAGGATAACGGCTACGACAGCTGTTGCAGCAAGAACAATGAATGTAGTGTTTAGCGCTTCTTGACGCGTAGGCCAAACCACTTTACGAACTTCAATGTGAGCTTCACGAGCAAAAGATAAAGCTTCTTTACCTTTCACAGTTTGCAGAGCAATAAAACCTGCAAGAACAAAGGCAACAATTACGCCTAAAGCGCGTACCACAACACTGGCTTCGCCAAATGCTTGGTTGCCAATAACAGCGGCGGCAATCAATATAACTGCTATGCCCCACTTAACAATATCCAGAGAATTAGTCTGGTTTTCAGTATTTGTTGTCATCGGTTGGTTCCGTTACTCACTAAGAGACCTGAGCTTAAAATTGATAAAGTGTACCATTATCAATCAGTACTTCCGAATTAAGCCACGAAAAGCATCAGCTCAGGGTCAAAAATCGGCCATAGATTGTATTCTTATTCTAGTCAGTTCGCAAGGATGACACTAGAGATCATCAGCAAATCTTACAAAAAATAATAAAAACAAAAAAGGAAGCCGAAGCTTCCTTTTTTTATGTGTTAACTAAAATCGCTATTAAGCGATAACTTTAGCTACAACACCAGCACCAACAGTACGGCCACCTTCACGGATAGCGAAACGTAAACC
>NZ_JAUORC010000044.1:0-21682 GCF_030547465.1 Shewanella sp. 5_MG-2023 | reverse complement strand
CCCTGTAGTTCAGTTGGTAGAACGGCGGACTGTTAATCCGTATGTCACTGGTTCGAGTCCAGTCCGGGGAGCCAATTAAAACAAATTTTGAAGCATCGATTCCCCTGTAGTTCAGTTGGTAGAACGGCGGACTGTTAATCCGTATGTCACTGGTTCAAGTCCAGTCTGGGGAGCCACTTCAAAATAGTGTAAAAATTAAAGTATCGATTCCCCTGTAGTTCAGTTGGTAGAACGGCGGACTGTTAATCCGTATGTCACTGGTTCGAGTCCAGTCTGGGGAGCCACTTTAATAGTATGTTTGTAAAAATGAAGTATCAATTCCCCTGTAGTTCAGTTGGTAGAACGGCGGACTGTTAATCCGTATGTCACTGGTTCGAGTCCAGTCCGGGGAGCCACTTCAATAAATCTTCAATTCCCCTGTAGTTCAGTTGGTAGAACGGCGGACTGTTAATCCGTATGTCACTGGTTCGAGTCCAGTCCGGGGAGCCAAGATTTACCTCTAGCATATCATCATGTTATATCTCACGTTTTTAGTTTAAAACCCTCTCCTTTTATGTCTTTTTCTATTACAATTTAATACAGTTATATTTCTTTTTTAAGTTTATAATACCTTGAGTACATTATTCTCATTAAACTCAAGCATTTAAGACAGGAAACGGATCATTCATGGGCTTATCAAAATCTTTCCAGTTAGTACTTTTTGTTATTTTTGGTCTGTTATTATTTCGTATTTATGACCTTGAAAATAAAGAAATGCAACGCCAAGGCCATATTGCAATTGAAAATTACAAGCACCAAATCAATTCAATTACAGAATGGAATAGTGATGGACAGGCACTCTTTCAGCAATTAAGCGAAAATTTTAGCTTCCAATTTTTCCAATACATCCACAGTACTGACAGTGATAATAACTTTACCTATGGAACGTTAGCTAAAACTGACGCCGACTTTGAAGATAAAATTTTTTCTATCGAATTAGGTCATATTAATACGTTTGCTGACGCTCGCCTGCAAGTCCGGTTAAACACGAGTTCAGTTATCACCACAAGCTTTGTTAACCTTGAAAAAGCAGCGAGTCTGACCATTTTAGCGTATTTAGTTATTATGCTGAGTTTTGCGCTGTTAATGCATGTGCACCGCAGAGGGATAAAGTATGCATCTGATTACATCAGTAATATTTCTAGTCTGTCATTTCAAGCTGTAGAAACCTCAAGATTAAAAGGCTCGCTTAAACCCATAGGTATTGCTCTTGAAAAGAGCCGAGGCGAATTAAAAGCCAGCATCGACAGTTTTCATAACAAAAATGATACCCTTACCAAAGCCGCTTATCAGGATGCTGTCACCGGCTTTTCAACCCGAAGACGCTTTGACGATCAAATAAAATCTATTTCGAAATCAGATAAGCAGCAATTTGGCGTGCTTTGTATTGTTAAAGCTGCTGAACTTGCCAGTATAAACCAGTTGCAAGGACGTGAAGCTGGCGATGATTATTTAAATAAAATTGCGACTTGCATCAGAACAGCTGGCTCTAAGATGGGAGTCAATGAATTTTACCGGGTATCAAGCAGTGATTTTGCATTATTTATTCATGGTATTACGACAAAAGAGTCTGAGCGATTTTTAGATAACCTAAAAAGAAGCTTTGATGAATATGCCCAAACCATTGAACCCGATAATATTGCCAATGCCGGTTTAGTCCCTTTTGAAAACCAGTTTGACCCTCACGCGCTATTGGTGTTCGCGGATACCGCAGTCAGCATCGCGCAAACATCTGGCCTTAACAGATACCATATTCTTGAAAAATTCAATGGTAACGAACAATTAGGCGATAACCACTGGAAAGTAACCATCAATGACCTCATTAACCGCAAAGGGGTTAAGTTTTTTCAACAACCAATCTTACCTTGTAATAATCAAGTCGATGTTTATCGTGAGTTATTTGCCCGTTTCTTTAATAATGAAGGCTCCAATTTACCCACAGCCAGTGTGGTCGCAATGGCTGAACGTCATAGATTAAATATCGATTTGGATAAAATGCTCATCGTTCATTGCATACAATTACTCAGCACCAATCCAAGCCTTAAGGGTAATTTTGGCGTCAATATTAGTGCCTCATCTGCTACCCATGAAGTCTTTGTGTCTTGGTTAACAGATATTTTATCTAGCCACCGCAGTGTTGCTGCAAGATTAATCTTTGAAGTCAATGAATCAGGTATGCAGAAGAACTTAAATGCAAGCCAACGCTTCGTTAATGAGATGCACAAAGTTGGCGTTAAGGTTGCCATTCAACAATTTGGATTAGGTTTTTCATCTTTCAAATTCTTTAGGGAAGTAAAACCCGATTTTATCAAGCTTGACAGCAGTTATAGCGATAAGATTGATCAAAACAACAACAATAAATTCTTCATAAGAATGATTGTTGATATCTCCAAAAGAATTGGCATAAAAGTGGTCGCTACAGGCGTAGAAAAGCAAGAAGAGAAACTAACACTTGAAAAATTACTCGTTGATGGCTTACAAGGTTATTACATTGCCAGACCAGAAATTATCGCGAAAACAGATAAATAAATAACCAATGTAAGACCTTTATTCAAAAAAAGGGTTATTATTTACATAACCCTTTTTTTTATCCGTTGTTAAACCAGCCTAAACCTTAGATAATACTGCTAATCTCTTAAAGAACTCTCATATAGAAAAGTGTAGTAATGACAGACTATCTCTTACTGTTAATTGGCACAGTGCTAGTTAATAATTTTGTATTAGTAAAATTCCTTGGACTATGCCCTTTTATGGGGGTATCTAGCAAGTTAGCTTCTGCCATCGGTATGTCCATGGCAACAACTTTTGTACTCACATTAGCATCTATACTTAGTTACTTAACCAACGAATTTTTACTTGAGCCTTTTGGTATCACCTATCTAAAAACCATGAGCTTTATTTTGGTCATTGCTGTTGTGGTGCAATTTACTGAAATGTTAGTACAAAAAACCAGTGCCTCTTTACATAGAGCATTAGGGATTTATCTCCCGCTCATCACTACCAACTGCGCAGTACTCGGTGTCGCCCTACTTAACGTCAATGAAGATCATAACTTTATTCAATCTGCAGTATATGGTTTTGGTGCAGCGGTTGGATTTTCTTTAGTACTAGTATTGTTTTCAGCCATGCGCGAACGCTTGGCGGCGGCTGACGTGCCTTTACCTTTTAAAGGTGGTGCTATTGCCATGATTACCGCAGGCATAATGTCGCTTGCCTTTATGGGATTTGCGGGGCTAGTTAAATAATCATGTCTAGTATTGCAATCGCTGTCATTGTGCTAACCATCTTAGCCTTAATATTTGGCTTAATTCTTGGTTACGCTTCAATTAAATTTAAAGTCGAAGGAAACCCTATTGTCGATCAAGTAGAAGCCCTGTTGCCGCAAACCCAATGCGGTCAATGTGGCTATCCAGGCTGCCGACCATATGCTGAAGCTATTGCCAATGGTGATAACATCAATAAGTGCCCGCCTGGTGGCACTGCGACTATGGAGAAACTTGCGTCATTAATGGGAGTTGATCCAGAGCCATTAAACGAAGTAGCTCAGGAAACGGTTAAAAAAGTCGCCTATATCAGAGAAGATGAATGTATTGGTTGTACTAAATGTATTCAAGCCTGCCCAGTAGATGCCATTTTAGGCGCGGGTAAACTGATGCATACGGTTATTACTAAAGATTGTACCGGCTGTGATTTGTGTGTAGAGCCTTGTCCAGTTGACTGTATTGATATGATCCCAGTTGAACAAAACCTAAAGAACTGGGATTGGAAATTATCTTCTATCCCAGTCACGCTTATTGATATTGATCATGTTAAAAGCTCAAAAGCAGCTAAAGTAAACGATGTAAACGAGGAATCTCAGTGCTAACTTTATTAGAACAAATTGATAAAGGGACTTTATGGCATTCTCCAGGTGGAATACACCCTCCACAACTTAAGACTCTGTCTAATACTCAAGCTGTACGCCAACTCCCCTTAGCAGCTCAATATAGAGTACCGCTGCCTCAAGTCGGTGATTGCGCTCGTTTAACAGTAAAAGTCGGCGAGCAGGTACTCAAAGGGCAAATGCTCACTGATGGTGAAGGCTTTATGTACCTTCCTGTACATGCGCCTACATCTGGTCAAATTATCAGTATTGAACAGCATGCAAGTAATCATGCCTCTGGTTTACCTTGTTTAACTTGCACCATTGCCGCTGATGGTCAAGATACTGCTGCGGTATTTTTGCCTGCGACATTGACAGAACTGAGTAACCAACAAGTTATTGAGAAAATTAAGCAAGCTGGCATCGCGGGTATGGGCGGCGCAACGTTTCCAAGTCATATAAAACTTAATCCAGCCAGTGAAATTGATCTTGTGATCATTAACGGTGTTGAGTGTGAACCTTATATCACCTCTGATGATGTGTTAATGCGTGAATACGCAACTGACATCATAAAAGGCATCGAAGTCATCGATTATTTGTTGAAACCTCAACGGATAATTATCGCTATCGAAGATAACAAATCACAAGCTGCTGCAGCGATGAAGACGGCGTTAGCAGGCTTTGAATCCTTAGCAAAAATGACTCGTATCACCATCATTCCAACTAAGTACCCCTCCGGTGGCGAAAAGCAGTTGATTCAAATTGTGACCGGTAAAGAAATACACACAGGTAGCATTCCGGCCCAGCAAGGTATTGTGGTGCACAATGTCGGCACCGCCTTTGCGATTCAAGATGCTGTGTTAAATGGTAAACCTCTGATTGAGAGATTAGTGACCATCACGGGTAATCAAGTATCACAACCAGGCAACTATTGGTTACCTATCGGTACACCGATCACCCATGCACTCAAGCAAACACAAACGCCAGTCAAAGACACTAATAACATAAGTGCTAAAGTCATCATCGGTGGTCCTATGATGGGTTATGCACTGCCCAATACTGATGTTCCAGTATTAAAAGGAACAAACTGCATATTGGTACCAAGCAGTGATGAAATCGCCCCTGATGTCGATGAAAAAGCCTGTATCCGCTGCGGAGAATGTGCTGTTGTCTGCCCAGCTCTGTTGTTACCGCAACAATTATTCTGGCATGCAAAAGCCCAGGAGTACGATAAGGCCGCTAGCTTTAATTTAAAAGATTGCATTGAATGCGGCTGTTGCAGTTATGTTTGCCCCAGTGATATTCCACTTGTTGAGTATTATCGCATTGCCAAATCAGCGCTTAAAAATGAAGCGGAAGAAAAATTCCAAGCTGAACAGGCTAAAATACGTTTTGAAGCCCGCTTGCAACGCCTTGAAGATGAAAAGCGTGCCCGCGAAGAAAAATCAAGACTCGCAGCAGAAAAACGTAAAGCTGCTATGGATAGCAGTAAAAAAGATGCTGTTGCAGAAGCAATGGCGCGTATTGCAGCCAAAAAGCAAGCGACGGCAACACCCGCTGCAGAAAGCAATAACAATAGTGCCACTACAGATAAAAGTGCAGCAGTTAAAGCCGCTATTGCCCGAGCAAAAGCCAAGAAACTCGCCAGTGCAGTTCCAGCTGATGCTAATGACACGCCTGTAACTACTAGCACTGTTACTACTAGCAGTGAACCTAGCAACACAGCTACAGACAAAAAATCACAAATCGCCGCAGCAGTTGCACGTGCAAAAGCCAAAAAGCTCGCTGCAACAAGTGCAACTGATGATGTCTCAGCCTCTGTTCAAGCCGCTAACGAGCAAGTTGTTAGCGAAGTAACAGAAGTAACGTCAGAAGCAGTTGACGACAGAAAAGCGAAAATTGCGGCTGCCGTTGCACGAGCTAAAGCCAAAAAGCTCGCAGCAACAGCTGCAACAAGTGCAACTGATGATATCTCTGCCTCTGTTCAAGTAGCTAACGAGCAAGTTGTTAGCGAGCAAGTTGTTAGCGAAGTAACAGAAGTAACCTCAGAACCAATTGACGACAGAAAAGCGAAAATTGCGGCTGCCGTTGCACGAGCTAAAGCCAAAAAGCTCGCTGCAACAAGTGCAACTGATGAAATCTCTGCCTCTGTTCAAGTAGCTAACGAGCAAGTTGTTAGCGAAGTAACAGAAGTAACGTCAAAACCAATTGACGACAAAAAAGCGAAAATTGCGGCTGCCGTTGCACGAGCTAAAGCGAAAAAGCTCGCTGCAACAAATGCAACTGATGATGTCTCTGCCTCTGTTCAAGCTACTAACGAACAAGCTGCTAACGAGCAAGTTGTTAGCGAAGTGACAAAAGTACAGTCAGAACCCGTTGACGACAAAAAAGCGAAAATTGCAGCCGCTGTTGCTAAGGCCAAAGCGAAAAAACTTGCGCCTAAACATGACGCTGAAAATGAAACTGTATCAGCGCCAACAAAGCTTAAAGAAGAGCCTGCTCCAACAGAAGCTACTGACGACAAAAAAGCACGAATTGCAGCTGCAGTTGCTAAAGCAAAAGCGAAGAAGCTTGAAAATCAGCGTAAGCTGAGTGAAAAGGAATAAACATGGCATTTAAAATAGCTTCATCTCCACATGTCAGTACCACACTGCAGACCAATAAAGTCATGCTGCGTGTTGCCTACTGTTTAATTCCGGGTATTTTAGCCCAAACCTACTTCTTTGGTATGGGGACTTTGGTACAAATCATTATTGCCGTAGTAACAGCCTTAAGCGCTGAAGCTTGCATAATGAAGTTACGTAATAAATCAATTAAAACAGCCTTAGCAGATAATAGTGCCTTAGTTACAGCTTTATTGATTGCCGTTGCCATACCGCCCTTAACACCTTGGTGGATGACGGTTATAGGCTGTCTTTTTGCTATCGTGATCGTAAAGCATTTATATGGCGGGCTAGGTAATAATATCTTTAATCCTGCCATGGCTGCATATGTTCTGTTACTGGTTTCGTTTCCAATGCAAATGACCTCATGGGTTGCACCTGCAGAACTTGCTAGCAATCATGTGGGCATTATTGCAGCATTAAATTCAATATTTGAATTATCCAATGTGGATATTCATTTATATCGCCTTGGCATCGACGGTCATACTATGGCGACACCGTTAGACACATTCAAAACTGATTTATCTATGGGGTTAACTAGCGCCGAAAGTTTACAGAAGAATGTTTTTGACGGCATAGCAGGTGTTGGCTGGCTTTGGGTCAATATTGCGTATTTACTTGGTGGCCTTGTGATGTTAAAGCTCAAGGTGATCCGCTGGCAGATCAGTACTGGCATATTATTAGCGATATTTATCTGTGCAGGTGTGGGATTTTTATTAAATCCAAGTACTCATGCTAGCCCATTACTGCATCTGTTTTCTGGTGGCACCATGTTATGTGCTTTCTTTATTGCGACCGATCCTGTTACCGCTGCAACCAGTCCCCGGGGCAGATTGTTATTTGGCGCTATCATAGGCGTGCTTATTTTTGTGATTAGAACCTATGGTGGTTACCCTGATGCGGTCGCCTTTGCAGTTTTACTTGCCAATATGTGTGCCCCATTTATTGATTACTACATTCGTCCGCGCTCATACGGCCATAGAGCAGGAAATTAAACAGGATTTATTATGTCTAATATTATTACACGAAATGGCCTGATACTTGCGATATTTGCTTTGTGTTGCACTGGTTTAGTAGCAAGCGTGAACTATTTAACTGCAGACAGGATTATTGACCAGCAACGCAAGCAACTTACACGCGTGCTGCAACAAATCATACCTCAAGCAATGCATGACAATGCATTAACTGACGATTGTATTGCCGTGATTGATGAAGCATATTTGGGCAGCGATCAATCGTTATCAGCCTATATTGCTAAACAGGGCGATTTACCTGTTGCAATGGCCATTGAAGCCATTGCCCCTGACGGTTATAACGGTGATATCAAGCTTATTATCGGTGTCGATAACGACAACACCCTACTAGGCGTAAGAACCTTAGCACATCAGGAAACACCTGGCTTAGGTGACAAAATTGATTTAAGAAAATCTGACTGGGTTTTAGCCTTTGCTGGGTTAGTTTTTAATTCAAACGATAAACCATTAGGCGTTAAAAAAGATGGTGGTAACATCGACCAATTTACAGGGGCTACCATTACCCCAAGAGCTTATGTCAAAGCGATTAATAATGCCCTAACCTATGTTAAAAACAACAGGCAAATGCTTTATAGCACCGTAAACCAATGTGGACGAGATCATGACTAATTACCGCGAAATAGCTTGGCAAGGATTATGGAAAAACAATCCCGGATTGGTTCAGTTATTAGGCTTATGTCCGTTATTAGCTGTAACAGCTACGGTAACCAATGCTTTAGGCTTAGGTGTTGCCACACTACTAGTGCTGGTTGGTTCTAATGTACTGGTATCATTGGTGCGCAACTTTGTTCCAAAAGAAATCCGTATTCCAGTGTTTGTGATGATCATTGCCGCACTAGTAACCTGTGTTCAGCTGTTAATAAATGCTTATGCCTATGGCTTATACCTTTCTTTAGGCATTTTCTTGCCCTTGATTGTCACCAACTGTGTGATCATTGGCCGAGCAGAAGCCTTTGCATCACGCAACAATGTTAGCAGTGCTGCTTTTGATGGGCTCATGATGGGACTTGGGTTTACCGCCATTTTAGTGGTGCTTGGCGGAGTACGTGAAGTTCTTGGTCAAGGCACTTTATTTGATGGTGCTGAGCTGCTGTTAGGTGACTGGGCAAGCGCACTGACGATTCAAGTATTTCAACTCGATAGCCATTTTTTAATTGCAATGTTACCGCCGGGGGCGTTTATCGCCATGGGACTGTTAATTGCCCTTAAAAATGTTATTGATGCAAAACTCGAAAGCCGACAACCAAAACAACAAAGCGAAGCCATAGCGCGCGCCAGAATTACCAAGGTTAGCTAATAGATGAACAAACAAAAACGTTATGAAATGTTAACCCGTCTTCGGGACAATAACCCTAAACCTGAAACTGAATTAAACTTTTCATCGCCGTTTGAACTGCTGGTTGCCGTCACCCTGTCGGCGCAAGCAACCGATGTCAGCGTCAATAAAGCCACTGACAAATTATTCCCTGTCGCCAACACAGCTCAAGGAATTTACGATCTTGGCGTTGATGGCTTAAAAACTTACATTAAAACCATTGGGCTTTATAACAACAAAGCGATAAATGTTATTAAAGCCTGTAAAATGCTAATTGATCAACATGGCGGCGAAGTACCTGAAAATCGAGAGGCATTAGAAGCACTCCCTGGCGTTGGCCGTAAAACTGCCAACGTGGTACTCAACACTGCATTTGGCTGGCCGACCATCGCTGTTGATACCCATATTTTTCGTATGGCAAATCGCACTAAATTTGCCATGGGTAAAAATGTCGACCAAGTAGAAGAAAAAATGCTGAAAGTCACCCCTGCCGAATTTAAAGTCGATGTACATCACTGGTTTATTTTACATGGACGCTATACCTGCATCGCCCGCAAGCCTCGCTGTGGTAGCTGTATGATAGAAGACCTTTGCGAATACTCTCCACCAAAGAAAAAGTAAAGGATTATACTCATGCGAAGTAATAGATTCCCAAGGGAATCTATTTTTTTACCTTTACAAAAGCAAAAAGGCCAATTAAGGTGTATTTATGTATAATTAATGGTTGACTTTGCAATGAATGCTTTGAGTGTTAATGTTCAAGTAAAAATATACAAGGATATAAATGGTTATTCATTTCCCGCTGTTATTAGGGATGGCTTACCTTGCTGCTTGTACTTGAATGCTTATCTTAATGGCAATCATAATTCTCCACTTTCAAAGTCAAAGTCAAAACAGTCACCGTCATTCTATACCATAAAAAAATATGCCTACGAATTGAAGTTTCTATATTGCTTCTTCATTGATAAAGGTATTGATCTCGTTGAGCGTGTTGCGAGTGGCACTTTTCTATCTATTGAAGAAATTGACAGTTATATTCGTACTTGTAAATTTTATGTGGGCACAGAATCTGATAGCGAAGACAGCACAGTAGTTAGCCTTACCGATAAAAGAATCAGGGATGCAATCCATGCGACATCCAACAGTCAACCAGAAGTGTCAGCACATACTTTTAATCAACGCCTCAATCGCCTGAAAGCCTACATTGAGTTTTTATACGTGTGCCATCACTACGATAAAGCTGAAACTAAGCAGCAAATCAGCACCGATGACCAATTTAATAAATTTAAACTCTACATAAGCACCGTAATATCTAGCTCCCGAAAGGACAATACTATTACTAAAGATGCTTTTGAATCTGCTATCCCATCCGATAAATTCTTTAATTTGTTGGATGTTATTCAAGAATGCTCTCCTGATAATCCATTCAAATCGAGTAAACTTCGAAATCAAATAATCGCCCAAATATTGATTGATTCAGGGGTACGCGTGGGTGCGGTATTGAAATTAAAGGTAAGTGATTTAATAGATGATTGGGGCAATCCTAGATTCCTACTCACCCGAACGCCCAACGACCCAACGGACACAAGACGCCTTCCCGCTGCGAATAAAACAAAAGCACTTTCTGTTCCAATCTCTCGTGATTTAATGAAGTTTATTAAGCTCTATATTGAAACCGTGCGTAAAAGCACACCAAACGCTCATGAACATGATTTTTTATTCATCTCAGAAAAAGGAAAAACCATCGGACAGCCAATGTCTTACAACGCAATCCACAAGGTAATTAAAACCTTTGGCGACTCTATTGGCATAGCACTTCACCCACATTTACTTCGCCATAAATGGAATGAAATCTTTGAAGTTAGAGCAAAAGAAAAAGGTTTTTCACCTGACAAAATCGAAGACCTTCGCAAATATGCGATGGGCTGGGTTGAAGATTCAAAAATGGCATTAGTCTACAACGAGTTCATGTTGGCGGTAACTGTGGCTGAAATTTCATCGAATAATCAGAACCAATCAGTACCGAATCTGAGAGGTAGCAAATGAACAGCGTTGAACTTAAAAGCTTAAAAATTAGCTATAAAGGAAAACGAATTTTTCAATCAAAACAAACGGGCTATGAGTTCGATCTCTTTTCAGATGAATGGCTGCTTGGCTACAAGAAACCCCTTTACCTGGACTGGATGAATGCGTTAGATGGTGAAACTTTCCTCGACCTACGACTGACTATCGCGCACGTTGCTAAACATTATGCTTATTCAACCCTAAAAGGCTATGTCAGCACCTTAAAAACCATTTGCGATTACTTAGAGCCAACGACTTTTGAGGCGTGGCGGTTAACGCTCACGGACTATAAAAAGGCTGTAAGAGATGCCCTAAACGCATTTACCAAACGAAGTCACGAGTACCGCAGCAGTCTTCTTACTCCGCTCTATGACATCGTTAAGGATGAGAATTTAGGCACACGAGGTCACCAAAAAAATATCCTTGATGAAACAACAGGCGCTTACAGTGAAATCGAGCGTGATAACCTCCTTGAAGCACTAAGAATTGAAACCCTCCATGCACTCAGCAGTGAGATTGCAACAGCACAACCTTTCACTCGCCTTAGAACCGTTCTGGCTTGTCAGTTGATGGTGGCCATTGTAAGAAGACCTACGCAACTGGTTAAAATTAAATGGTGTGACCTTTTACGGGTAGGCCAAACATTTAAGTCACACAAAGAAAGCAACCGTGATTGGCAGCCTTTAACACAGCATCATTTTTCTGATGTAGAGCAGTTGCACCTACGAACCTTCAAAGGTAAAACTGGAGCGTTTAGAGTCGATGCCGAGTCACGTTCACATCGCTTGGAGCCAAATCTGTCTGAATTGTTGCTTCAGTATTACCAAGTGTACGAAAATCTCCTTTGCACTTCATTAAGCAAGAGCGGCGTTATCCTCTCTGAGAGTGAAACAAAAGAGCTAATGCAACGACTCCCCTTGTTTCCAGACCAAAGTTTATTCTCCGTAAAATTTGATACAAAAGAGAGTCTCTTTCAATCAGTAAGCGACACATCAGAGGCTTTCCACCTCTCTTCGGCAAGTCTTGCCCAACGTATTGCTTACCTCTTCGAAAAAAAATTAAGTATCAAGAGTGACCGGATAGCGCACAAGCCTCTTGCATTTAAAAATAATCGCTGGCGTCATACCCAGTTAACCCTCGCAGCTTGGATGGGGTTAAGCCCTGCGCAAATTGCCGCCATTACAGGTGTTACGGTAGAGGCAATACAAGATTACCTTGATTTAAAAGCGCCTGAGCGAGTCAAAATAGACGAAGCCTATGCGGGTAACAGTGTCATACAACGTTTTGATAGCGTATCTTCGAAAGAATTACAGCAACACTCAGACTTTAAAGTGAAAAGCCCATTTGATGAAGAGATAGGGCACAAGCTTAACCCAGCCAACTGCTCAAGCTGTCAATCAAAGGGAGCCGCTCCAATGGGGTGCTATCCCTGTGATAACTTTCGACCTTTGGAAACCGCAAACCATCAGCAATATTTAGATAAGGCAGAGCGTAAGCTGGCGATTAATAGTCAATCAGGCCACCCCGCTACGGTTAAACGACTGCAAACCATTATTCTCTATATCAAAGTGACAATGATGCTGTGCGAAGAACGACAAACCATGAAAGTGGGGGCGAAAAAATGAGTCAGATTAACCGCTACATTGATAATCAACGCGCTTATGTCGCCAAAAAGAAAGCACAGCCTCTGATTGGATTTACCAACGCTCAAGGTGAGCAGGCATCTTGGGAAGATATTGCTGTCACATTTACCGACAGTGACAACAGAACCCAGAATATTTACTTTTGTAATCTAAATAGAAAGAAACCCCAAATAGGTACGAGCTTCACGGACGAAGATCGTTTAGCACCCGAGATGCATGAGTTATTATTTACCTATACCCTTGATATATTGAAAGAAAACATATGTACAGGCAAGAAAAGAGATAAAATCACATCCGCAAGAGTCTTCCTTTGTCACCTAAATGAGAATATCGCAACCGCCACCCTTGAGAAGATTCAACATGCCATCGACTCGATGACATACAAAACGCTGTTGCCATCATTCATCAACTGGCTACATCACCATAAAATGCTAGCCAAAAGCTGTCAGCCCTACATTAATACCACCAACAAAGAAACAATTCGAAATAAAAGTGGCGATGATGCGTTGGATGCGGAACAAAACAAGCTTCCTTCTGAAGCAGCGTTACTCGCGCTCGGTGCTATTTTCTATGATGTGATTCCGCCCTATCTGGGTGATGACAAGGAAAATATTAAGGCTTGGCAACCCCTTATATTATCGAAGCAAGAGCAGCGAGACAGCTTCATTTGTACCATGGCAGCACTTGGCATGGCTTCACCTAATCGGGTCGGCGCAGAGCAAGTACTTTTAACAGTGCAACGCATAAAGGCTCATACACAAGTTGTCGATGGACAGGAAAAAACGGTGCATTACCTCCACTGGCGAGGCTCGAAGGGGTACAAGGATTACGCAAACCACATTAATGCCGAAATGGTCGATAGCTTAGACAGAGCGTTGCACTACACCATTCTCGCTACAGAGCCTGCAAGAGCGCTGGCTCGATTCTATCAAAAGCCGAACCGCCCTCTCAAAGAGGTGCTCGGTGAATTTACGCCCAGCTATGAGAATATTGCCCTGCTTAAGCCTTCCATGAGTAAATCAACCAACCTATTACATCTTGGTTTGCTACTGGGCTTTTTTGATGGTAGTGACAAATGTGTGCGAGTTACACCTGACACAAAAAGGGCAACCGACAAAACAGACGTACGAAACCCGCATCAGCCAAGGTTCATCAAGCCCATCGCACAGCTTGAACCCTTCGACACTCTGGTGTTTAAGAACAAATGCCCTTACGCTTTTGCGCTTACAGGATGTTTACTCTCAGAGCAGTCTCAATACGATAACTATACAGCAGGCAAGGCAGAACTCACCGTAGCAGAGTTTCAAAATCACACCATCGAGATGAATCAATCTCACCTAAAAGGTTACAATAGCGCACAAACTAAGCATGTCGGTTTTGAGAAAGCATTATTTGCCTACACACAAAAGCAATTGGGTGGCAGAGTGATACACCCCTTCTTTTTAGTGCCTATCAGTTCGCTAAGTGGTTTCTTTTCTGACGAACTAATAAAACGCGCTAAAAATAGGCTCACGCTCTTTGAGCGACACGGGTTCTCATCCAGCTTTTTGCTCAAGCCGCACCAACTGCGTCATTGGCAAAATGATCTTCTGGCGAAAAAAGGACTGCCTCACCACCTTATTTCTATGTTGTCAGGCCGAAAGAGCGCCGAGCAGACACTGACCTATATCCACACCACTGACGCTCAAAACGCTTCTGTCATTGGGGATATCTCTTACTCTAATGAACTAGAAAGCGATGTCGAAAATAAGCTAAAGCTTCGTATTGCGACCATGGATCAATTTAATAAGGCTATCGACAATGAAACACCGACTTTTGTTCATGAGACAGGGTTTTGCGATCAAAACCTCGCCCTCTCACCCTGCACTTATATGTCGGAGTTTGAAACGCAATGTGCGTTATGCTCATCTTCTTGCCATGTGACCCATGATAGTGAGGCAATCGACTTACTCCAGAAGGATTTGAAAGTGCAAACGCATAACTTGGAGAGGGTTCAGGCGTCTATCAACTTTGAAACAAGTGAAGCGCAGCACAAGTGGTACAGAACCCATTATCGCAATACTTGTATGCTAAAAAAACTCATTGAAGTGCTGTCCGATGAGGCGATAGAAGAAGGTCGTATGGTGCGATTGCTAGCTGGTTCAAACAGCATAAGAATCACCAATTTAGAGACCCAAACAGTGGAAGATACAGAGTTAGCGCTACCTGATGCCGAGCAAGCACTTCAAGCTGCTATTGAGGCAAAAAACGACAATAAAAGAGATGAAGCCACAGATAAATTCTTGGGTTTCTTGGGCTCACTCTAGGACAATAAATATGGCAATTAAATCACTAGAAACTGAACAGCAAATCTCCATTCAAGCCCTCATCCGAAGCTGGGAGGGTAAACTAACGTGGGATTTATTAGTCACAAAAACAGAATCCAGCTTAGGTATTGCTACTACGAGACAAACGCTCGACAAGTACGCCAATATCAAGCATGAGTACAAGCAAAAAAAGCAAGTTCTAAGGGGAAAGCCCGTTTCATCTGAAAATGAGGAACTGATTGCTTACTTACAGAAAGATGTGGATTTAGCGGAGAAGGTGCTCCAACTGGAATCCGAACTTGCGGTAGCACGTTCAGAAATAGGCAAACTTCAGGCTTTCATTCAAAAGTTATCCAGCATTGGCAAAACTAATCCAAGTGTCATGGATGTGTTTCAAAAAACTCTGCAAGACATTGAGCGCAGCAATTCGTAAACACCCAACAATGTCTAACGCACTCAGCCTTCAATCAAAATATAGCGAGGGGTAAAATGGCAGGTGGTCAGCAAAAGGCGCAGCAAAACCTTGAGGCATTTGAGGTTTGGAAAGCCACACAGACGGACGATGACTTTAAACAAATCGTGTTCAGAGGTCAGCTTAATCGTATTGAAGTGGCAAAAGGGATTGGCTGTGGTAAATCTGCTTTAAATCAAAACCCTGCCCTCAAAACAGCACTTAAAGCTTTAGAAGATGAACTGCGTGGTAAAGGCGTCCTGCCACCTTTAACTAACGCTGCAAAGAAGAATGCGGATAAACCCAAAGCCTACGACAATACAGCGAATCGTAAACTGCTTGATTCAAAGCGAGTGTCTTTATTAGAGTCTGAGAATATTGAATTAAAAGCTAAGGTCAAAGAGCTTGAAAAGCGACTTGAACGTTTCGGTGAACTGTCTGAAACCTTATCTGAAATGGGGTTAATGCCACGATGAATGCCGCTTTGCATGAAGACCAGATGCGTGTAACTAGTGTCCCTTTCCGCTCGACCAACATGGTGATATTCAGCGGTGTGCCGCTGGCAAAAGGCTCTTACAAAACCAATAGTGGCAAGTATTACGTCACCATCAAAGTCGACCCTGAGAGCATCCCCATACAACCTGAACTGGGTCAGCATTGGTCAGTCAAAGGTCATCGACAATTAAAAAACATCGAGACAGGCGATTATGTGATGCAGCAGCACACCTATGAATCACCAGAGTATGTTGAGTGCTCTTTGCCCGAAACAGGTGAGCAACTAATACGCTTTATTGCCAGAGAAAGCATATTCAAAGGGATTGGGGAAAGCAAAGCCAGAGCGCTTTGGCAGCTCTTAGGTAAAGACTTTCATGCCACATTAAGAAATGACACACCTGAATCCAGAAAGCGCCTGAAATCGATTGTGAATGACGATTCTGTGGAATCACTTTACAAAGGCTATGCCAAATACAAAAATTTAGCGTATTGCAACTGGATGAGTGAGCACAAAATCCCTGCCAATGTGCAGCAACGGCTCCTTAAGCATCATGGTGAAGTCTCTATCGATGTTATCAAGGGCAATCCCTATGCACTTATTGGTTTTGGTCTTTCGTTCAGCGACATTGAAGATATTATCAAGGTAACGGATTTTAAGACCTATGTTGCAAAGGATGATCCAAGAAGACTTAGTGCAGCACTTGAAATGGCTATTCGAAAAGAAATTGAAAAGGGTCATACCTATACCACTCACACTAACGTGCGCCCTTACCTCTACAAACTCCTTAAAGACAAAATACTGATAACGCAGGCATTTCAATCGGGCCATAATAAGGCGCAGTACATTTTAAATCCTGACAAGGGAACTTATCACCCAACCGCACAACTCTTGATGGAGAGTGTCGTTGCTAAAAGACTTAACGCATTAGTCAAATGCAATGATTTGTTGGATGAACAGGCTAATGCTTCATATTGTACTGCGGTTGCCGAGCTGCCTTACGACTTAACCAGCAAGCAAACCGAAGCCGTAATAACGTGCTTAGATAGCTCGGTAAGTTGCATTACAGGCGGAGCAGGCACAGGCAAGACAACGGTACTAAGAACCGCACTTAAGGCTTATCATCAACAGGGCTTTGAAGTCCATGCCGTTGCGCTGAGTGGTCGCGCAGCGATGAGACTGCATGAGTCGATTGGCTTTGTCACTTCAACCATTGCTAAGTTTCTCCGTGAAGAGCCTATTGAACCCAGCGATAAACAAACCAATCACCTCTTAGTTATTGATGAAGCGAGCATGATTGATTTGCCGACCATGTATCGCCTTGTAAATCACATTCATCCTTCTACACGATTAATATTTACTGGCGACCCAGACCAACTTCCACCAATAGGATGCGGTAAAGTACTGGCTGATATTGTTCAAGCAAAAACGGTTGCTAACACCATGCTGGATATTGTCAAAAGGCAAGAAGGCTCAACGGGCATCCCTGAATACTCAAAGCTCATTAATCAGGGCGTGATGCCAGATCACTTAAGCACAGATGCAATACACTTTCACGAAACCAGTCAAGAAAACATTGCTCAAGTCTGCTGTCAGTTGTATCAAAAGTCTCCCGAAAATAGCCGTATTATGGCTCCTACAAAAGCCCTAGTTGCTGAAATCAATATGCTGACCCAGGAGGCCATAAATCCCAATGGTAGTAGGCTTGAATTTGAAATTAATGGTGAGAAGTTTTTTCAAAATATCCGTTTAAATGACACGATTTTGTTTACCCGTAATCATTACGATAAAGGCATACAGAATGGCTCTCTTGGTGTTCTCACAAGCGTTACGGCTAGTGGTGATAGTTATGGTGAAGTGACCCTTGATACTGGAGATAAGATTGAAATCACACAAACTGTATTGGATTGTATGGAACTGGGTTATGCAATAACCCTTCACAAAGCGCAAGGCTCCCAGTTCCCACGTATCATTATCGCCCTGAAAAAAGGCAGAATCGTAGATAGGGCTTGGCTCTATACCGCAATCACGAGGGCGGAACATGAAATACATATTGTCGGCTCAAGTGCTGAATTTAGACTTGTAACCGAAGCCCCTAGTCATTCTCACAAACGCAATAGTTATCTTGTTGAGCTTTTAACAAAACAATAATAAAACTTATGATTAAGGAGTGACTACGGGTGCAAGCGGAAATAAGCTGTGTGTTAATGCGAAGCATTATCCATAGTTTATTCTGCGCTCTTGCGAAGCTAGATGTGCCTGTAGTTGAGCGACTAATCTTACAAATCACTTCTGCCCAGAAGTGTGTCAGGTTCTAGTATCAAAGCTGACACGTTTCTGGACATTTTCGAGTTACGATGAACAAGTGCAGCTGAATTTTCTGATAACTTATTCTATGCCAAACACACCAATTGACTACAAAGTCGTGGCCAGTTTTGCTGAACCACTACATTAAGACGGGTCAGAGATTATGGCTTGTTGAGAGGAGGTGCAGCCAAACTGCGGCAACAAAATCGTTTGCTGTTAGCCGTAGCTGGGACGATGTTGACGCCGCTCGAAAACACAACTAGAGCTCAAGCCATACGGCCTTGCCCTTGCTGCCAACAACCGATGAAATTTATGGGGGTGAATGCGCGAGCGTCAAGCACTCTTAGGCAAAAGGCAACGACACCTAACAGCACTATTTAAGCCGAAGCATGAGATAAATTAACACTGAAATTGCGAAAAAAAACAAGGTAAGGCTCTAAGGTATTGATATATAAAAATTTAACTAACAATGCTAAGGGTTCTATGTGACTAATAAAAAATGTAACTGGTCAGCACTGACCTAAAAAGCGTAAGTTCTTACGCCGATATTTACACTATAAAGGTATAAGTCGGCCTTGTTCAACACTTGGGATAAGGACACGGCTGCGCGCGACCTATCCTTATTTGTAGTAGCTCAGACTTGATCTGACAGTTACCCATTTTTTATGGTGTCTGTCAGCTTAGATTTGAGCTAGATTTTTATCTGCCCAAATCTGTTTCCCATCCAATAATGTTTCAAGTGGCGTTCGACCACAGCACATTTTTCCTTGATGAGTTCGATCATTGTTGTAGTAATTTATCCATGCGTCTAGATCTTTTTGCAACATTTCTAAATTATCGTATAGCTTTTTTCGGAAAGTAACCTGATAAAATTCATTCAAAATTGTCTTATGGAACCGTTCACAAATACCATTCGTTTGCGGTGACATTGCCTTAGTTTTTGTATGATCGATATCATTTATTGCTAGGTATAACTGGTAGTCATGCTGCTCAACTCGCCCGCAGTATTCTGTTCCCCTATCAGTCAATATCCGTAGCATAGGAAGCTCGTGTTGTTCGAAATAAGGCAGAACTTTATCGTTGAGCATATCTGCTGCGGTGATTGGTGTTTTTGTCGTATAGAGCTTGGCAAACGCTACCTTGCTATAAGTATCAACGAAAGTCTGTTGGTAGATCCTACCCACACCTTTTAGGTTACCGACATAGAACGTATCTTGTGAGCCGAGGTAGCCTGGATGATGAGTTTCTATCTCGCCACATGCTTCATCATCATGTTTTTTCTTTTCAAGAGCAGCAACTTGGGCATCGGTTAGAATAATTCCGTCATTGGCGACCTTGTCCTCTAATGCTTTAAGCCGTTTCTTAAAGTTTTCTAGGTTATGGCGAAGCCAAATAGAGCGAACACCACTACCTGACACAAATATCCCCAGCTTACGCAGTTCATTACTGGTTCTATGTTGGCCATGAGCAGGAAAGTCGATAGCATATTTAATTACTGACTGTTCAGTCGCTTCGTCAACTCGATTCTTCAGATTAGGTGTTCTGCGTGTCTTTTCAATTAAGGCTTCAATACCACCATCTTCAACAAGTTCTTGATAGCGATAAAATGTATCTCTAGAGACACCCATTACTTTACATGCTCGAGATACGTTACCCAGCTCTTCAGCTAAATTGAGTAAACCTGCTTTGTGTTTAATGATTGGATTGTTAGTATGCAACATGAGAGTTACCTTTGGTTTTGATTAAAAGATTCGACACCTTTATCAAAACGGGTAACTCTCACTTTTTCAAGTTGAATGTCAGATCAAGTCGAAACTAATACACCTTATTCGTTATGAATATGGTCGAGCCAATTTGCAAACTAGCTTTTATTTCAGATACGCCAGAGCATTTGCTGTGAAGTACTCTTTAAACCTAGTCATATTTTCAGTTTCATTTTTGTGGAAGATCATAGCATCCATTAATGCTTCAGCTAACATCTTGAAAGCTTCTTCTTCAAGATCTAATTCTACATATCGATCTTTCTTGCTATCCAAATGTTTTACTGCATTCTTGGGAGTTCGGTTAGTAGCTAGAAATTTAACTTTATCTAGTTCCAATCCATTTTTTGCCATATCCCGACCAACCACATCTGTGAAGATCGTTAAAAAGCCCTGTGAACGATCACCCTTGATTAGTTTTTCAATGATTTCTTGTGCAGCCCCTGCTAAATGAAGAGCACTCGCGAACCTTTTTGTGTCTAAGAAACACTCGATAGCTTGATTTAGGTACTCAAGTGCAAGATCTGCTTTATCAATTTTTGCCATATTTCCTCGTTATCAATGAATATTCATAGACATAATTTTACTTATTTTTGTGCTTTACTATTTTAAATGATTTAAACGCTGCTCTAGCATATATAATTTCAATATCACGATCTTCTTTACTCAGTTTTTCTTGTAGACTACTTCTGGTTATGTTTGACTGACAACCTATAATTACTTTTGTTAATTTAATTTCAGAGTTAAAGGGCTGAAAGAAAATACCATTCTCTTCATCATAGTTTCTTAACTCTCGTATTAGCCTGTATTCTTGCTCATATTCCCAGTGTTTAAATTTAGAAAGTAGTAATTTTTCTGAGAATTTAGGATCGGAAATTAATCTGCTTTTTAATCTTTCAGATACATAATCCACCTTTCTAGCATCATCTTTATCTGAAAGCTCAAGCTCAATACATAAACCTTGGTGGTTGTCTGCATAATGAGCCCATTGAACTGGATTTGACCAAATTTTACTGAAACATAATATTCCGAATTGAGCAGCGACACTTCGTTTCATTTCATTAAGAGCAGCACGAATCCTTGGATTGCTCGTTTCTATTCCAAGAAGCTCGAAAGGATCGTTTAACCTATCGAAAGTCGAAGCCTTAATCCTTCGGTTTGCTAAGTTTTGCAATCCAAAGTGCTCGTCCATGTAATGATAAAGCTTCATACAACCTCTGACTGCCTAACGTTTGTATAGTGCGCATACGCGTTTATTTAACAAAACGCGCATGCACAATTAATAAAGCTATTATTTAAACCTTACTAAAGTAAAGCTATTGATTTATATTCACTTTACCAGAGTTGGATTGGATAAACGAGCACAATGATTAGCAAAGTGAGCATTGAAATTGATACCTTATCTGAAGTAATCAGCAGCAGTCAATTATCGATTACCAAAGGTAGGTCAACAGGCTTGTTACCTATCTGTACTGCTTAGCGGCTGTAACTCACAATGGGGCATAAACATGTCAGCCAGCGCCTATCTAGCCTACGAAAGTGCAAAATACCGCATCACGGCATTCCAATCCTTAAATCGCTCTCCTGAGAAGTGAATTAGCTCACCTTGAAAGCTCTCTTGCCCTTTTCCTTCAACGTAATCATCAATCAAATAGTCACCAACAAGCAGGTGTAACCCTCCCTTAAAATCAGAATGTTTTAAATAGAGTTTTCCATTTACACTAAACCAAATGGAGAATCACATG
>NZ_JAUORC010000043.1:0-24380 GCF_030547465.1 Shewanella sp. 5_MG-2023 | reverse complement strand
CCTTGAGGCTATTGGCCTGTCGCCGTGTCAGTGGATGCGCATTATAGGCAAGTTAAGATTTAGCGCAAGGGCTTTTAGTGATAAAAAAGCAAAAAAAAGATCGCATGATGATCTTTTCATCAAATACGATCTTTTTTAATCAATTCAGGTGTGATTAGTCTATTAAGTAAGCAACCTTATATCACTATCGTTAGACTTTAATTGCAATTTATTGAAACTGTCGTAAAAACTCAACAGCGTTTTCATCATCCCAATCGACATAAGTACGCACATAAGCAACCAATTCACCTTCTTTATTTAGAATAAAGGTCGCTGGTATGGTGTCTAGTGGAAATACTTCTCGTAAATTCTGTCTTGGGTCGTAATAAGAAGTAAAAGCACCTAGACCAATAGAATCAAGGAAAGGGCTAACTTGCTTCTTGCCTTCTGCATCAATAGAGATTGGCATCAACACATATTCATCTTTACTCAGTGTTTTCTCTAATCGATTTAATGCAGGTAGCTCTCTTACACACGGAGGACACCAGGTCGCCCACATATTAATGATAACAACTTTGCCTTTATGGGCTTCGAAATCAACTTCATTGCCTTCGGCATCATTAAAACCAATGTGTGCAATAGGAAACGGCTGCGCTAATACATTTATCTTATCAAGTGTTGATTGACTAACATGCTGTTGCTGTTTTTCCATTCCAGGATATGCATTAGCGGTAAAACTTACCGCTAATGCACCAAGCATGATCAATTTGATCATCTTGTTCATTTTTCATCTCGCTGTTGCTTGCTTGCTAATAAAGCGGCTAACTCGTCACGATCTGTGTCAGTTAACTCTTGCTCCACATTTGCTGCTTTACCACGTTGTTTACGAACAACAACCAATGCAATGTAAAGTGCAATAAGCATTAGTACAAATGGGCCCATCCATAGAATGTAGGTCTTAGGATCTAATCTTGGCTTATATAGTACAAAGTCACCGTAACGACTTGTCATAAAATCTACTATTTGATCATCACTCTTTCCTTCGTCAACCATGGTGTAGACTTCAAGACGGAGGTCTTGGGCTACTGGCGAATTAGAATCGATCAAGTTCTGATTTTGACACTGTGGGCAACGTAAAGAGTGCGCTAAGTTCAACGCACGCTTTTGGTTATCGGTAGATTTAAATTCATAAGTATCTACTGGCGTTGCCATCACATTAAAAGCTAAAACTAAACTTGTCATCAAGCCAACAAGTATTTTCAATGTTTTCATTATTAAACTCCGTCTTGTTTAGCTTCAGCTTGTAACTGTTGGATCATTGGGTAGAGTGTTTCACTCCAGACATTACTATCAACTGGCCCCGCGTAGCGGAAACGGATTATACCGTTATGGTCAACAATGAAACTTTCTGGTGCTCCATATACCCCAAGGTCTAAACCTAAACGTCCATCTTTATCAAAAATGTTAAGCGTGTAGGGATCGCCTTCACGACTTAACTCACGTATTGCTGGCGCACGCTCATCTCGATAATTAACACCATAAATAGGTAAAATATTTTTACGCGCAAGCATCATTAAAAAAGGATGTTCGTATTTACATGCCGGGCACCATGTAGCCCAAACATTGATCATCGACACTTCACCCTTTAAATCAGCTTGCGTTAACATTTCACCCGGCGTTTCAAGGCGTTCAAGTTGGAAAGCCGGTACCGGCTTTCCTTCTAGTGCTGAATCCAGCTTTTGTGGATTTAAGAATAACCCCTGATAAAGAAAAACTCCCATCCCCAAAAACAATACCAATGGTATAAACAGCACCAACTTTTTCATACTTTCTCCGATATATTAAGCAGTGGCTAATTTTGCTTGTTCTGCTTCTTCTTTAGCAGTTTTAGCTTCTTTAACGCGGTAACGCTTGTCTGATGCAGCTAAGAAACCGCCGACCATCATAAAGATTGAACCAAACCAAATCCAACGAACAAACGGTTTATAGTTAAGACGTACAGCAAATTGAGTCATGCTCAATGGATCACCCATAGTCACATATAGATCACGGAACAAGCCCCAATCAATACCTGCTTCAGTCATATCCATCGTACGTACATTGTATTGACGACGATCAGGTCTTAACAATGTAACAAATTCGTCATCGTAATAAACTTCAATCTGACCTTGTTGCGCGGTGTAGTTAGGACCAACCACGTTTTTGGTTTCAATATAGTTGAAGGTATAACCCGCTAACTCTTCACTGAGACCAGGGCCCATACGAACACTTTTCTCAATCGAGTAGTTAGACACCATAGTGGCACCAACAATTGATACGGCAATACCTAAATGGGCAATAATCATCCCCATTTCACTACGGCCAATCTTGTTAAGGGTGAACTTACCTTCTTTGTCAGTTACTAGGTTATATGCCGCTCTGAAGGTTGCTAGTGCTACCCATGTCGCAGCAGCAATACCGAATGCAACCCAAAGGTTCATTTCGTTACCAGCGATAAATGGTGTTGCCAAACCAACAATTGCAGCCACAATCGCAGGGATCATAAGTTGGCGTTTAATCTCACCCGCTTTAGATTTTTTCCAGCGAATGATTGGGCCAATTCCCATGAAGCCAAACAGTACAAGTACAATTGGTACAAATACAGCGTTGAAATATGGAGGTCCTACAGAGATTTTGCCCATACCTAATGCATCAATTAGCAATGGATATAGCGTACCAAGTAGTACAGTACCTGCTGCAACAGTTAATAACACATTACATACAAGTAAGAAGGTCTCTTTAGATTTGAGTTCAAACCTTGCAGGACTGCTCATTTGACTTGCTCTTAACGCAAACAAGGTCAAGGAGCCACCAACTGCGAGGCCAAGCAAGAGCAGAATAAACATACCACGGCTAGGATCGGCTGCAAATGAATGCACTGATGTTAAAACACCTGAACGAACAATAAAGGTACCTAGCAAGCTTAATGAGAAAGCGAATATTGACAGTAATACGGTCCAGTTACGGAATGCGCCACGTTTTTCAGTCACAATAAGTGAATGCACTAACGCTGTACCGATTAACCAAGGCATGAACGATGCGTTTTCAACTGGATCCCAGAACCACCATCCGCCCCAGCCAAGTTCGTAGTATGCCCACCAAGAGCCTAACGAGATACCGCCTGTTAGGAATACCCAAGCTGCTAGTGTCCAAGGACGTGACCAACGAGCCCAAGCAGAATCTAGACGACCACTCATAAGCGCAGCAATAGCAAATGCAAAGCTAACTGAGAAACCAACATACCCCAAGTACAACATTGGTGGATGGAAGATTAAGCCCACATCTTGCAACATTGGGTTTAAATCTCGACCTTCCATCGGTATTGGGAAAATACGCTCAAATGGGCTTGAAGTGATTAGCATGAATAAAGAGAAGCCAACAATGATCATTGCTAATACCGCAAGAACACGTGCGATAAAGACTTCTTCCATACCTTTACTGAACAATGCAACTGATGCAGCCCAGACAGATATAGAGAATACCCAGAATAGAAGTGACCCTTCATGGCCACCCCACACTGCTGCAATCTTAAAGAAGATTGGCAATTGTGAGTTTGAATGATGTGCGACATAAGCCACAGAGAAGTCATCAACGGCAAAACTATAGCCTAGGCTGATAACTGAAAGAGCGATGAAAAAGAACATACCGTAACAAATCGGCCAAGCATATCTTACGAGATATTGGTCCTTACGGGCTGCACCAATTAACGGCACGGTCATTAATAGCATGGCAAATGCCACACCTATAATGAGCGAGAAGTGTCCAAGTTCTGGGATCATGGGTATTCCTCAGTGTGATAAAAGTTGGTCCGAACCTAATCAAACCAACGCATAACTAACATAATGCTATATATCAGCTACATTAACATTAGCTAATACGAATTTTGTTATATTTTAGTATTTGCTGTTGTTTATGTCTGCCTATTTCATGCAAAACTGGGTCACTAGTCTCATTCTCAAAAAAATAGAGATTAAAAACACACAGTTATAACAGCTAAGCCTATGACTAAAAAAGTTCATTTAAGTTTCGTTTGATTTCAAAGGTGGTTATTTATTTGTGAACCAGTGCCCAACTATAAGGATTCTGACTAAGTAAAATCGTATATTACTGTTCAATGAATCATCTTTACGTATAATCTAGCACTCAAGTTAGGCGGCAGTTCCGCTTTATTTTTTCAGCAACCTAAAAGTGAATATTGAAACAATGACCACATTTTGGATATTTATTGCGCTTGTCGTACTCATCAGCTTAATGCTGATTTGGATCCCTCATTTTCGTCAGCAAAAAATGCTATCTGCTGAAGAATCAGGCGTACGTAAGCAAACTAACCTTGAACTCTTCAACGAGCGCGCAGGCATTTTAGCTAAAGAACTTGAAGAAGGCTTGCTTGATCAAACAGAGTTTGACGCGCTTAAAAAAGAACTAGAAATTGGCCTTCTGCAAGATATGAAGATTGCTGGTGACGATTCTTTAGATACGAAATTAAAAGCAAAAGGGATCTTATGGCCATCAATTATGACCGTTGGTGTCTTGGCTGTTTCAGGTTACTTTTACTCAACCCTTGGTGCATACCAGGAGTTAGCTACCCCGCCACAAGCTGAAGCTTCGCCACATCAAGGTATGAGCAATGAGCAGATTATGGCTCAACGTGTACAAATGATGGAGCAGCAAGTTCAAGCTGAGCCAGAAAACAGCCAAGCTTGGTTTAGCTTAGGTCATGCTTATATTTCAGCAAACCAGTTTGATCATGCTGTTGCCTCTTTTGATAAAGTGATGGAATTAGTTGGCACAGCTTCTGAATTATTAGGCCCTAAAGCGACGGCACTGTATTACAAAAATGGTCAGCAAATGAATCCTCAGATTCAAGCGCTTGTAGATCAATCTTTAGCTTTAGATCCAAACGACCCTTCTACATTGTTGCTTGTCGGTATGGATGCGTTTTTCACTGCTGACTATCAAAGCGCAATCACAGCGTGGCAATCTATTTTAGATAGCGATCGTAAAGATGTGGATCGCACTGCACTTATGAATGCTATTGAATCTGCCCAAATGCGTATTCAAGCTGAAACGGGAGTGATGCCAAACGATAGTACTCATAACCCAATGGCAGCAGCTACAGCCGAAGCAGGTGTTAAAACTGTAGATGTCGCGATATCAATTGCTCCAGAGTTAGCCGATCAAGTTAGCTCTTCAGATATGGTATTTATCTTCGCCCGTTCAACTCAAGGCCCTAAGGTACCTTTAGCTGCGACCAAAATAAGTGCCAACAGTTTACCTGTAACGGTGACACTTGATGACACTACTTCAATGGGTGGCGATGTAAAACTAAGCAGTGCTGCAAATGTAGAAATTATCGCAGTGCTATCAAAACATGGCAGTGTGAAGGCGCAACCTGGTGATTTAAAAGGTATCGTTGCATCTGTTGCTGTGGGTAAAGAAGCTAAACTATTACTTGATACAGTGGTTCAATAATCCACTATCAATAAATAGACATAAAAAAACCGGCTCTTAAGCCGGTTTTTTTATTGAGCAACCTAAAATTACTTAGACATAAACTCAATAGCGTTTTTGTAATCTTCATCAGTACAATCAGTACACATTCCACCTGGTGGCATTGCATTTAAACCTGTTTTGACTGTTGCAACTAATGCATCAAGACCTTTAGCTAAACGTGGTTCCCAAGCTGCAGCGTCGTGAGTCTTTGGTGCACCAGCAACTCCCATGCTGTGACATACTGTACACGCTTTGTTATAAACCGCTTCGCCATCTTGGGCAAAAACGTTTGAAGACAAAGTCAACGCGGCAACTGCAGTCATTGCTAATAATTTTTTCATGTTCATCGTTCCTAAATGCAAATAAATTAACAGCTCAACGCCACCTCTTAATGAAGGCAGACTTATAAATCGTCATCAGATTACTACAAACTTCAATAAAACTCACCTTTTTGTGACAAGAATCTCACCTTAGCGTCCAAATGAAGACAATAAGCTAAGATAAAGTAATATATTAGAGAATCATGAAAAAGTTCACATAAGATGTATTTTATTGGAACCACTTCAAATACCTAGCACATAGATGAGCTGAATGCTAAACCGCTAATTGTGTTTATGTTAATATAAAATTATATTCATCTTTAACAGTGATAATGAGGGCTAAGTGACAGAAAACATTCAACGGCCGACCTTAATAAGAGCGAATGAGTTAACCTGCATTCGCGAAGATCGCATTCTGTTTGACGAATTGAGTTTTGAAATTAACGCTGGTGATATTGTCCAAATTGAAGGCCCAAACGGTGCCGGAAAAACCAGTTTACTACGCATAATAGCCGGACTTTCAAGGCCATACGCTGGTGAAGTCGAATATATCGATACCGATATCACACAATGCCGTGATGAATTTAATGAAGATTTACTTTACCTAGGTCACTTAGCAGGTGTTAAAAGTGAGTTAACAGCAAAAGAAAATCTTAACTTCAATTTAAGGTTAAGTGGTTATGATGACTTTGATAGTTACGGTATATTAGCCAAAGTTAACTTAGGCGGTTTTGAAGAAGCCCTAGCAGGACATTTATCTGCAGGTCAGCATCGTCGCACCGCATTAGCAAGACTGTGGCATACCAACAGTCGTATTTGGATTTTAGATGAGCCATTTACCGCCATTGATAAAAAAGGTGTTGAAGAACTAGAGCAATTATTTATTCAGCACACTAAAAATGGGGGTTGCGTGATTATGACAACTCACCAAGATATGGGCATCATTACTGATGATGTGCTTCGTAAGGTAAAACTAGACTATCGTTTCGTATAAGGTACAACAATGAAAAGAGGCATAAGTTACACCCAAGCATTTATGACATTGTTGCATCGGGATCTAAAAATCGCCATTCGACATCGTGGTGATATTTTTAACCCGTTATTATTCTTTGTACTGGTAGTGACATTGTTTCCGCTAGGCATTGGCCCTGAACCACAAGTATTATCACGTGTGGCACCAGGCATTATTTGGGTCGCAGCCCTACTAGCATCGATGCTGTCATTAGAGCGTTTATTTAAAGCCGATTTTAGTGATGGCAGCTTAGAGCAAATGTTGCTCAGCCCACAGCCATTATCAATATTGGTATTGTCAAAGGTATTGGCACACTGGATTTTAACCGGTGTACCATTAATATTAGTGGCACCTTTACTTGCAGTACTGCTGCATTTAGATAGCAATAGCTATGGCGCGCTAATCTCGACACTAGCAGTCGGAACACCAGTATTGTCCCTTCTTGGCGCTATTGGTGTTGCATTAACGGTTGGATTACGCAAAGGCGGTGTACTACTAAGCTTGCTAATTTTACCGCTATATATACCTGTTCTCATCTTCGCTACAAGTGCGATTGATGCGGCTGGAATGAATTTACCCTACACAGGTCAACTTGCTATTATTGGTGCAATGTTGGTCGGTTCATTAGTTATGGCACCATTTGCAATTGGTGCTTCATTAAGAGTGAGTACAAACTAAATGTGGAAATGGCTACATTCATACGCTGATCCAGAGCGTGCATACAAACTAGCATCAACCCTTTTACCTTGGTTTGCATTTTCTGCCATCTTATTTATAAGTGTCGGAACCATCTGGGGAATGCTATTTGCCCCAATGGATTACCAACAAGGCGAAAGTTTCAGAATTATTTATATCCATGTACCAGCTGCCTCAATGTCTATGGCCGCGTATATGGCTATGGCATCCGCTTCATTTGTCGGGATTGTATGGCAGATTAAAGCAGCCGATTGGGTTGCAGCCTCAATTGCACCAATAGGCGCTGTAATCACCTTTATCGCCTTGTTAACTGGTGCTGCATGGGGCAAACCTATGTGGGGCACTTGGTGGGTATGGGATGCACGCTTAACATCAGAACTGGTGCTATTATTCTTATACCTAGGTGTAATCTCTCTTTACGCTTCATTTGAAGATAAAGTACTTGCAGCTCGTGCAGCAGGCATTTTAGCAATCGTTGGTGTAATTAATATTCCAATTATTAAATACTCAGTTGATTGGTGGAGCAGCTTACATCAACCTGCGACAATTAAAATCACTGAAAAGTCATCAATGCCAATGGAAATGTTAGCACCGTTACTTATCAATATCGTCGGTTTTGGATTAATGATTGGTGCAATCACTTTGCTACGCTACAAAGCTGAGATTTTAGCTAGAAATGGAATGCGTCCTTGGGTTAGAGAATTAGCAAAAGCGGAGGCATCGAAATGATACAGTTCGAATCATTTTCTGAATTTTTAAATATGGGCGGTTATGCATTCTATGTATGGTTGTCATACGGTGTTACCTTCGGAAGCTTAGGGACGTTACTATTCTTGAGCCTTCGTCAAAAAAGATCCGTCTTACTCGAAATATCTAAAAAGATGGAACGAGAAGACCGCCTTAAAGAAACTAGGAGTAGCAGATAGTGAATTCAAGACGCAAAAAGAGATTAACACTGGCAGTCGCATTAATTGCAGGTGTTGCCGGTATCGCATCATTACTAATATATGCGCTAAATTCAAACTTAAACTTATTCTATACTCCGTATGAAATTGTAAACGGTAAACCAGATACAGGTGACAAGCCTGAAGTTGGTCAACGTATACGTGTAGGTGGTATGGTGACCTTAGGCTCAATGGTACGTGATCCTGATAGTTTACATGTTGAATTTGCCATTCATGATATTCTTGGTGGCGAAATCATCGTAACATTTGATGACTTGTTGCCTGATCTATTCCGTGAAGGACAAGGTATTGTTGCACAAGGTGTATTAACAGAGCCTGGCGTATTACAAGCAACTGAAGTACTTGCAAAGCATGATGAAAATTACATGCCTCCAGAAGTTGCTGAAGCCATGGGCCAAAGCCATGAAAAATTAGATTACTCTGAGCAAACTCAATCCGAAGGTTATAAATACAACTAATCCAAGATTAAGTAGCGACCATACGAAATTTAAGCTTCATCCGTAAGCTAATCACCATGTAAAGCACTGACCACAATTGGTCGGTGCTTTTTTATTTGGCTTGCGTAATTAAAGTATAGGAAGTCAACTATGAGTTTAAGTTTACTGTTGCCCTCAAACAACCAAGAGTTAATGTTTAACCAAAAAGTTGTGATAATCAATCCCTCTGCATTAGCCGCAATTCCCCCCCAAAAAACTATAAAGTGCTAATTACCCGGAAAATGATAACCCTAGCCTCTGCGCACATTTAAACGGACTTATATTAACAAAGTACACTAAACCCTATATTAATCGTAATAAGCTGACTGGAAGCTTTTAAATAGCTCTCAAGCGATTATATTTCTAATACCTACAGCGCATGAATAGCTAACTTACCTATTAGCACCGCACAAAACCCTTCTTTAAAAAAATCCCTTAAACAAAACTATATTCTGCATTGGAGCAAACACCAATGCCAAACCAGGCTGCAATTGATATAGTTGACTTGAATACTTTTTTAGCAGCTAATAAAAAGAAGTGTTATTTCACTGCTTAATAAAATCTAGAATGAATCAAAATAAATCTTAAAATTAGCAACTAGGGTTTAAATAACAGGTAAATCACTTTCGTTGTCCACTAGATTCTGAGCCTAACAAGCCGGGACACTTGGTGATAAAGACTTAGGTGGACTCGTTTAACATGTGCTACTTGAAAAAGATAACTGGTTTTAAGCACACGTTTAGTGGCTTTATAAACAAAGACGCAGAACCCTTTAACGCTGCCAACTAACTTAAACAGTTAACCTTTCATGGCTAGTAAACCAACTTATGTCACCAAAAAATGACACAACTAAATGGCTACAGTCAAAACTGATTACAGCAATGCAAATGACAATTTAGCTATTACAGAAAGCTTCGTAAACAACTTTCAAAGCAGTTTAACTGACTTAGGTTCAGATGATTAACAATTACAACTGGGTAGTTTGCGAGTAAATCTAAGCTAATTACGAGAAGCTAATTACGAGAAGCTAATTATTCATTTTCTTGTGGATTTGCGAGTCTTCAGTCAGCAGCGAACTATTTTCAATTAATGGAAGCTCTATGCTGCTAGCCAGGTAAGCCAGGTAAGCCAGGTAAGCCAGGTAAGCCAGATAAGCCAGATAAGCCAGATAAGCCAGATAAGCCAGATAAGCCAGATAAGCCAGATAAGCCAGATAAGCCAGAGTAAAATACTAAGAGAAATTAATTAGTAAAGATGATTTAAGTTAAAATTTCACGAATAATAGACATAAAAAAACCGAGCTAGGCTCGGTTTTTTTAAATGAGTAATAAATTACTCTGCAGCTTCTACTTCAACAGCTTCAGCAGCTTCAGGGCGACCTACTAACTCGATGTAAGCCATTGGGGCTTTATCACCGGTACGTAGACCACACTTAAGAATACGAGTGTAACCACCAGGACGTTCCTGGAAGCGTGGACCCAATTCAGTAAATAACTTACCTACAACTTCAGCGTCGCGGGTACGAGCAAAAGCTAAACGGCGATTTGCAACGCTGTCAACTTTAGCAAGTGTTATTAGAGGCTCAACTACGCGGCGCAGTTCTTTCGCTTTAGCTACTGTAGTCTTGATTAACTCATGACTAACTAGTGAGCATGCCATGTTACGGAACATAGCTTGACGATGACTGCTGTTGCGGTTTAGTTGACGACCACTCTTACGATGGCGCATGACCTAATCCTTATAATCTTTAATCTGTACTAACTAAACTGGGACTTATAGGTCGTCTGCTAAACTAGCTGGAGGCCAGTTTTCTAGACGCATACCTAAAGACAATCCGCGAGACGCTAATACATCCTTAATTTCAGTAAGAGACTTCTTACCTAAATTAGGAGTCTTGAGCAACTCAACTTCAGTGCGTTGTACTAGATCTCCGATGTAATGAATCGCTTCAGCCTTCAAACAGTTGGCTGAACGTACAGTTAGCTCTAAATCGTCGACAGGACGCAACAGAATCGGATCAAACTCCGGTTTCTCTTCTACAACAGTCTGTTCAGTCACATCACGAAGGTCTACGAACGCATCTAGCTGTTCAGCTAAAATTGTTGCAGAACGACGAATTGCTTCCTCAGGATCAATAGTACCATTAGTGGTCATATCGATAACGAGTTTATCTAAATCAGTACGTTGCTCTACACGTGCTGCTTCAACATTATATGCAATGCGAGCAACAGGTGAGAATGAAGCATCAACCAACAAGCGACCAATTGGGCGATCATCGTCTTCGGTTTGTGCACGAGCCGAAGCTGGAACATAACCACGACCACGCTCAACACGGATACGCATGCTGATATCATTGTTACCAGTCAAATGACAGATAACATGATCAGGATTCATAATGGTAACATCACCATCATGTGTGATATCTGCTGCTGTAACAGGGCCTGTGCCTGACTTACTTAAAGTAAGTAAAGCTTCATCCTTACCCTCAATGTTTACCGCTAAACCTTTAAGGTTAAGCAATATCTCAAGGATATCTTCTTGTACGCCTTCTTTGCTACTGTACTCATGTAACACGCCGTCGATTTCGACTTCAGTTACGGCACAGCCAGGCATAGACGACAATAAGATACGACGCAAAGCGTTGCCTAATGTGTGACCAAAACCACGTTCTAGTGGTTCTAGCGTAACCTTGGCACGAGTTGGGTTAACCTGCTCTATGTCAACGAGACGCGGTTTTAGAAATTCTGTAACAGAACCCTGCATTGTGTCCTCTCTTGTTTGTTAGCTTTACTTAGAGTAAAGCTCGACGATCAGCTGTTCGTTAATTTCCGCAGACAAATCGCTACGTTCTGGTAGACGCTTGAAAGCACCTTCCATTTTCGCGCTGTCGACTTCAACCCATGTAGGCTTCTCACGTTGACCAGCCACTTCTAAAGCCGCTTTAATACGAGCTTGAGTACGTGACTTTTCACGGATGCTTACAACATCATTCGCAGACACTTTGAATGACGGAATGTTAACAACACGACCGTTAACCACGATTGATTTGTGGCTTACTAATTGACGTGATTCAGCACGAGTCGCACCAAAACCCATACGATAAACAACGTTATCTAAACGGGTTTCTAAAAGAGCAAGTAGGTTTTCACCAGTGTTGCCTTTTAGACGTGCAGCTTCTTTGTAGTAGTTACGGAATTGCTTTTCTAGCACACCGTACATACGACGAACTTTTTGTTTCTCGCGTAGCTGTAAACCGTACTCTGATAAACGTGGCTTACGTGCGCCATGTTGACCAGGTGCAGCTTCAAGCTTACACTTCGAATCGATTGCTCTCACACCGCTTTTTAGGAAAAGGTCTGTACCTTCTCTGCGGCTGAGCTTGAGCTTAGGACCCAAGTATCTTGCCATGATCTTTCTCCAACTATCCTATATACGACGTGTTATACACGACGCTTTTTAGGTGGGCGACAGCCATTATGAGGGATAGGTGTCACATCGGTAATGTTGGTGATTTTATAACCAACAGCGTTCAGCGCACGAATGGCTGACTCACGACCTGGACCTGGACCCTTTACGAAAACTTCAAGGTTTTTAACACCGTAATCTTGTGCAGCAATACCTGCACGCTCAGCAGCAACCTGCGCAGCGAACGGTGTAGATTTACGTGAACCACGAAAACCTGAACCGCCAGAGGTAGCCCAAGACAACGCATTACCTTGACGATCTGTAATGGTGACAATTGTGTTGTTGAAAGATGCATGGATATGAGCCATACCATCTGCAACCTGTTTACGTACGCGCTTACGCGGAGAACGTGACGGAACTTTAGCCATTTTGGTTTACCTTCCCGTTACTTTCTAATTGGTTTACGTGGACCTTTACGCGTACGCGCATTGGTCTTAGTACGTTGCCCACGAAGAGGCAGGCTACGGCGATGGCGGAGACCACGATAACAACCAAGATCCATAAGACGCTTGATGTTCATTGAAATCTCACGACGTAAGTCACCCTCTACTGAGTATTTGGCAACTTCTTCGCGTAGAATATCTATTTGAGCTTCGCTCAATTCCTTGATCTTAGCATCTTCAGCAATTGAAGTAGCTGCGCAGATTTCTCTAGCGCGCGTACGTCCAATACCAAAAATTGCAGTCAATGCGATGACTGTGTGCTTTTGATCAGGAATGTTAATGCCAGCGATACGGGCCACTATGCACTCCTTAATATGTTAAAGGTCGACTGCGAAAAGCCCGAAAGGATACTCGACAGCCAACAAATTTGCAAACATTATTTGCTCAGTTCTATTTAGAACTGAGCAAATATCTTTTTTTAGCCTTGACGCTGTTTGTGTTTTGGTTCAACACAAATCACACGTACAACGCCACTACGCTTGACGATCTTGCAATTACGGCAGATCTTCTTCACGGAAGCTCGAACTTTCATTTCATCACTCCGTTAAAAGCTATTAGCGACCAAAGCGATCTAAATTCGCTTTGTTTACTAGGTTAGCTTTCTTCATCACAGACTCATACTGATGAGACATCATATGGGTCTGAACCTGAGCCATGAAGTCCATGATTACGACTACAATAATTAGTAGTGAAGTACCGCCAAAATAGAACTGTACTTTCCACGCAATTAACATGAACTCCGGAATTAAACAGATAAAGGTAATATAAATCGCACCCGCAAGGGTCAAACGAGTCATTACTTTATCAATGTAACGCGAAGTCTGTTCTCCAGGACGAATCCCAGGAATGAACGCACCACTTTTCTTCAAGTTATCAGCTGTCTCACGTGGGTTAAACACCAACGCAGTATAGAAGAAACAGAAGAAAACGATAGCTGTTGCATACAATAATGAATACAGCGGTTGTCCAGGTGACACAGCTAAAGCGAAATCGCTTAACCATGACATGGACTCATTTGCACCAAACCACTGAGCCAGTGTGCCTGGGAACAAAATAATGCTGGATGCAAAAATTGGCGGAATCACACCTGCCATGTTCACTTTAAGAGGTAAATGTGTGCTTTGCGCTGCGAAAACCTTACGGCCTTGTTGACGCTTAGCGTAGTTAACGACGATACGACGTTGACCACGTTCTACAAATACAACTAAATAAGTAACTGCAAATACGATTACTGCTAATAGCAACAGAACCAGTACATTCAAATCACCTTGACGAGCCTGTTCAGCCGTTTGGCCGATAGCAGACGGTAAACCAGCAACAATACCTGCGAAAATTAATATCGAGATACCATTACCAATACCACGTTCAGTAATTTGCTCACCTAGCCACATTAGGAACATTGTTCCTGTCACTAGACTCACAACTGCAACAAAGTAAAAACCAAAACCTACATTGACCACAAGGCCAGGTACTAGGCTTGGCAAACCTGTTGCAATACCAATCGATTGAAGCGTACCCAACACTAACGTTCCGTATCTAGTGTACTGACTGATTTTCTTTCTTCCTGACTCGCCTTCTTTTTTCAATTCAGCAAGAGCAGGATGAACAACAGTCAATAATTGCATGATAATCGATGCCGAAATATACGGCATGATACCTAATGCAAAGATAGAGGCACGCTCTAAAGCACCACCCGAGAACATGTTAAACATGCCAAGGATGGTATCTTTTTGTTGAGCAAACAGATCTGCTAACACAGCTGCGTCAATACCAGGAATTGGTACAAACGAACCGGCTCTAAAGACGATAATCGCACCAATCACGAACAGGAGACGGGTTTTCAATTCAGATAAACCGCCTTTCGCGCTTTTTAAATCAAGTCCTGGTTTTGCCATCGACGTATTATTCCTCGATCTTGCCGCCGGCAGCTTCAATAGCTGCACGTGCACCTTTGGTTACCTTCAGACCTTTAACGGTCACTGGGCGTTCAATGGTACCTGAAAGAACGATTTTCGCAAACTGTATGTTGCGAGTAATTACGTTCGCATCTTTCAGTGCGTTAAGGTCGATAACATCACCGTTAACTTTTGCTAGTTCGAGTAAACGAACTTCAGCTGAGACCAAAGCTTTGCGCGAGGTAAAACCGAATTTAGGTAAACGAATTTTAAGAGGCATTTGACCACCCTCAAAACCGATACGCACACCGCCGCCAGAACGAGACTTTTGTCCCTTATGACCACGACCTGCGGTTTTACCTAAACCAGAACCAATACCACGACCTACACGCTTAGGAGCAGACTTAGATCCTGCTGCTGGAGATAGAGTATTTAAACGCATTATTAATCCTCCACCTTAACCATGTAGTAAACTTTATTAACCATACCGCGAACTGAAGGAGTATCTTCAACTTCAACGGTGTGGCCAATACGTCTTAGGCCTAAACCTAATAAACAGGCACGGTGCTTTGGCAAACGACCAATCGCACTCTTTGTCTGTGTTACTTTAAACGTTTTAGTAGCCATGGTGCATTAACCTCGAATTTCATCAACATTCAAGCCGCGCTTAGCTGCAACTTGTGCTGGTGACTTCATGTGCACCAACGCATCGACAGTAGCTCGAACGATGTTGATCGGGTTAGTAGAACCGTATGCTTTTGACAGAACGTTATGAACGCCTGCTACTTCCAATACGGCACGCATTGCGCCACCGGCAATAATACCGGTACCTTCCGATGCTGGTTGCATGTAAACACGCGAACCAGTATGGCGACCTTTAACTGGGTGATGCAGTGTACCTGCGTTCAACTCCACGGTTACCATGTTACGACGGGCTTTTTCCATTGCTTTTTGAATAGCAGCTGGAACTTCGCGCGCTTTACCATAGCCATAGCCAATCTTACCGTTACCATCACCTACCACTGTTAGTGCGGTGAAGCTAAAGATACGACCACCTTTAACTACTTTAGAAACACGATTAACTGCAATCAATTTCTCTTGCAAATCGTCTTTCTGCTGAGCTTCTAATTTAGCCATTTTTATAACCCCTTAGAATTTCAGGCCAGCTTCACGAGCTGCGTCAGCTAATGCTGCTACGCGACCGTGATACTTGAAACCAGAACGGTCGAATGCAACCGAAGTTACACCTTTTTCGATCGCACGCTCTGCAACAGTTTTACCCACTGCTTTAGCTGCGTCTACGTTACCGGTACTCTTTAGTAGTTCTTTAACCGCTTTTTCAACGGTTGAAGCAACTGCCAACACCTGAGCTTCAGGATTAATCACCTGAGCATAAATGTGACGCGGTGTACGATGTACAACCAGACGGTTCACGCCCAGCTCTTGGATCTTCTTACGAGCACGCAGAGCGCGACGTAAGCGAGATGTTTTCTTATCCATATCGCGTTACCTACTTCTTCTTAGCCTCTTTACGGCGTACTTGCTCGTCTGCATAACGAACACCTTTGCCTTTATAAGGCTCTGGTGGACGATAGCCACGAATCTCAGCAGCAACCTGACCAACTAACTGTTTATCAACGCCCGAAAGGACGATGTCAGTTTGGCTAGGACACTCTGCAGTAACACCTGCGGGAAGTTTGTGAACCAATGGATGTGAGAAACCTAAAGTTAGATCTAGGTTTGAACCAGCTGCTTTCGCACGGTAACCAACACCAATTAACTTTAATTTTTTAACAAATCCTTCAGAAACACCAACAACCATGTTGTTTACTAGTGCACGAGCTGTACCAGCTTGAGCCCAAGCGTTAGCAACGCCTTCAACTGGACCAAAACTTAGTACGCCGTTGTCTAGAACAACACTTACCGCTTTGTTGATTTCTCGAGTCAAACTACCTTTAGTACCTTTTACGGTGATAGTTTGTTCGTTTAAGGTCACCTCTACGCCGGCAGGAATAGACACTGGTGCTTTTGCTACACGTGACATACCTAGCTCCTTACGCTACGTAGCAGATAACCTCGCCACCCATGCCTGTTAGGCGGGCAGCACGATCGGTCATCAAGCCTTTAGAAGTGGACACAATTGCGACACCCAGACCGCCCATCACCTTTGGAAGTTCGTTTTTACCTTTGTAAATACGAAGACCAGGACGACTTACGCGCTGGATAGTCTCAACGACTGGTTTGCCTTGGAAATACTTTAAAGTGATTTCTAATTCAGGCTTGGCTTCTTCTGCTACGGCGTAGTCAGTAATGTAACCTTCATCTTTAAGTAATTTCGCAATTGCTACTTTTAACTTAGCTGAAGGCATCTTTACTGATACTTTGTTAGCAGCTTGGCCGTTACGAATACGTGTTAACATATCCGCAATAGGATCTTGCATGCTCATATTAGCTTACTCCGTGACAAGTGCTTACCAGCTGGCCTTACGTAGACCAGGAACTTCACCACGCATAGTAGCTTCACGTAATTTAATACGGCTAAGGCCGAATTTACGTAAGAAACCATGTGGGCGACCAGTTTGATTACAACGGTTGCGTTGACGCGCAGCGCTAGAATCACGAGGTAGAGCTTGTAACTTAAGAACAGCTTCCCAACGGTCTTCGTCAGAAGTCGCAGGTGCGCTGATAATAGCCTTAAGTGCTAAACGCTTTTCAGCATATTTAGCTACGAGCTGTGCACGCTTTGCTTCACGTGCTTTCATAGATGATTTTGCCATTATGCTACCCTTATTTCTTGAATGGGAAGTTAAATGCGTCTAACAAAGCACGACCTTCTTCATCATTCTTCGCAGTAGTAGTGATAACAATATCCATACCACGAATCTTATCGATTTTATCGTAATCGATTTCTGGGAAGATGATTTGCTCACGCACACCCATTGCGTAGTTACCACGACCGTCAAACGCTTTTGCGCTTAGGCCACGGAAGTCACGAATACGTGGGATTGCAATGTCAACTAAACGCTCTAAAAATTCCCACATACGCTCACCGCGTAGGGTAACTTTACAGCCAATAGGGTAGCCTTCACGGATTTTAAAACCAGCAACTGATTTACGTGCAACAGTTACAACTGGTTTTTGGCCAGCGATTGCAGTCATATCACGGAGCGCATGCTCCATAACTTTTTTGTCTGCAACGGCTTCGCCTACACCCATGTTAAGGGTGATTTTTTCAATCCGAGGGACTTGCATGACACTGGTATATTCGAACTTTTTAGAAAGTTCTGCAATAACAGTCTCTTGATATTTATCATGCAGTTTCGCCATCGTTTACTCCGTTTACTTAATGAGTTCACTATTCGATTTAAAGAAACGGACTTTTTTGCCGTCTTCGAATCGGAAACCAACACGATCTGCCTTGCCTGTGGCTTGGTTAAAGATCGCTACGTTTGATGCTTGTATCGCTGCTTCTTTCTCGATTACACCACCAGTTACGCCCAATTGTGGGTTTGGCTTTTGGTGTTTTTTAACAAGATTGATGCCTTCAACAATCAACTTACCAGTAGGTAGGACTTGAGAAACTTTTGCTCGTTTACCCTTGTCTTTACCTGCTAATACAATTACTTCGTCTTCACGACGGATTTTAGCTGCCATTTTGAAGCTCCTTACAGTACTTCTGGTGCCAGAGAGACGATTTTCATAAACTGCTCGTTGCGCAATTCACGTGTCACTGGTCCAAAAATACGAGTACCAATCGGTGCAAGGTTTGCGTTAAGCAAAACTGCTGCATTCCGATCGAAGCGAATGACAGAACCATCTGGACGACGTACGCCTTTCTTAGTACGGACTACCACCGCGTTATATACATCACCTTTCTTCGCTTTAGCGCGAGGAATAGCTTCTTTAACAGAAACCTTGATGACGTCGCCGATACCGGCATAACGACGATGAGAGCCACCCAAGACCTTAATACACTGAACTCTACGAGCGCCACTGTTACACGCGACGTCTAGAGTCGATTGCATTTGGATCATTTTAAGTGCTCCGCTATCGTTACTACAAAACCCCGAAATTGGGATCATATTTGTCCACTTCTTGAACAATTCATACCTTGCTAATTACTCATTAGCATTGAATGCAATTTGTTCAAAAATGGGGCGCAAGTATAACACCAAAATATTGGGTTGCATAGTATAAAAAAACAAACGGCCCCAAGCATTGGAGCCGTTTACTATAACCTAATGATTACTAGGCTTTTGTTACTACTTCAACAAGTGTCCAAGACTTAGTCTTAGAAAGAGGACGACACTGACTAATAGTCACTACGTCACCTTCATTACACTGATTGGTTTCGTCATGTGCATGGATCTTAGTTGTACGCTTAATGTACTTCCCATAAATAGGATGTTTCACTTGGCGTGCAATAGCAACAGTAATAGACTTGTCCATTTTGTTGCTAAGAACTCGACCTTGCAAAGTACGGATTTTATCAGACATTACGCACCTGCCTTAGAAGTAATAATGGTCTTAACACGTGCAATGTTACGACGCACTAATTTCAATTGATTCGTTTGAGTCAACTGACCAGTAGCGTGTTGCATACGCAGGTTAAACTGCTCACGCAGCAGACCAAGTAATTCAGCGTTAAGTTCTTCAACGCTCTTTTCTCTTAGTTCGCTCGCTTTCATTACATCACCGTCTTAGTTACGAAGGTAGTCTTAATAGGAAGCTTGGCAGAAGCTAAAGCAAACGCTTCACGCGCTAACTCTTCAGATACACCATTCATCTCATAAAGAACCTTACCAGGTTGAATCTGACATACCCAGTATTCAACGTTACCCTTACCTTTACCCATACGCACTTCAAGAGGCTTAGAGGTAATTGGCTTGTCAGGGAAAACTCGAATCCAAATTTGTCCTTGACGTTTAATGTGACGTGTCATGGCACGACGTGCAGATTCGATTTGACGAGCTGTTAAACGACCACGGCCGACAGCTTTCAAACCGAAAGTACCAAAGCTAACTTCAGTACCGTTCGCTAGACCGCGGTTACGGCCTTTGAACATCTTGCGAAACTTCATACGTTTAGGTTGCAGCATTAAAGTTTCTCCTATTTAGCACGAGGCTTGCGCTTAGACTGCTGCTTCGGCTCTTCTAACGCGACAACGTTACCGTCTAGAACTTCGCCTTTGAAGATCCAAACTTTAACGCCAATCACACCGTATTGGGTGTGACTTTCAGCTGTAGAATAGTCGATATCAGCACGTAGAGTATGCAAAGGTACACGACCTTCACGATACCACTCAGAACGTGCGATTTCAGCTCCGCCTAGACGGCCGCTCACTTCAACTTTGATACCTTGAGCACCAATGCGCATTGCGTTTTGAACTGCACGCTTCATAGCGCGACGGAACATAACACGACGTTCTAGTTGCTGCGCAATACTGTCAGCAACTAACTTTGCGTCTAACTCAGGCTTACGGATCTCAGCGATGTTGATTTGAGCAGTAGTGCCTGTAATTTTAGATACATGTGCACGTAATACTTCAACGTCTTCACCTTTCTTACCAATCACAACGCCTGGACGGGCAGTGTGAATAGTAACGCGGATGCTCTTCGCAGGACGCTCGATAACGATTTTAGATACTGATGCAGCCTTCAATTTCTCTGTAAGATATTGACGAACTTCCCAGTCGCTGTTCAGATTATTCGCATAATCTGACTTATCGGCGTACCAAGTAGAGATCCAAGGCTTCGTGATACCCAGACGGATACCATTAGGATGTACTTTCTGTCCCATTGCTCTCTTCTCCTAGCGATCTGATACAACCACAGTAATGTGGCTGGTACGCTTCATGATACGATCAGCGCGGCCTTTGGCACGAGGCATGATGCGCTTCATAGTTGGTGCTTCGTCAACAAAGACTTGGCCAACTTTAAGCTCATCGATATCTGCACCTTCGTTGTGTTCGGCGTTTGCGATAGCTGAGTCTAGTACTTTCTTAACCAGTACGGCGGCTTTCTTAGGGCTGAAGGTCAAAATCTCAAGCGCCTTAGATACAGGCAACCCGCGAATTTGATCAGCAACTAGACGGGCCTTCTGCGCAGACGTACGGGCGTAACGATGTTTAGCTAAAACTTCCATCTTATGTCTCCCGTATTAACGCTTCTTCGCTTTCTTATCTGCAGCATGGCCGCGATAAGTGCGAGTTGGTGAAAATTCACCAAGCTTATGACCGATCATTTCGTCAGTTACGAACACAGGTACGTGCTGACGACCATTATGGACAGCGATGGTCAACCCAATCATATTTGGGATGATCATTGAGCGGCGAGACCAAGTCTTAATTGGTTTTTTATCTCCCGCTTCCATCGCTTTCTCTACCTTCTTCAGCAAGTGCAGGTCAATGAAAGGACCTTTCTTGAGAGAACGTGGCATGGGCGAATCCTCTTACTATTTGTTACGACGACGTACAATGTACTTGTCGGTGAGCTTATTACTACGAGTTTTATAACCCTTAGTTGGCACACCCCATGGACTTACTGGATGACGACCACCAGAAGTACGGCCTTCACCACCACCGTGTGGATGGTCTACCGGGTTCATTGCAACACCACGCACTGTAGGGCGTACGCCTCTCCAGCGTTTAGCACCTGCTTTACCTAACTGGCGTAGCATGTGCTCGGCATTTCCAACTTCACCGAATGTTGCACGACAATCAACAGGCACTTTGCGCATTTCGCCAGAGCGAAGACGTAAAGTTGCATATTGGTTATCACGAGCAACAACTTGAACATAAGCACCAGCTGAACGCGCGATTTGAGCACCTTTACCAGGTTTCATTTCTACTGCGTGCACAACACTACCCACTGGGATGTTGCGAAGCGGCATTGCGTTACCGGTTTTGATGTCTGCATCCACACCAGATTGGATTGCATCACCAGCTTTCATGCCTTTAGCGGCAAGAATGTAGCGACGCTCACCGTCTGCGTACAATACTAACGCAATGTTAGCTGTACGGTTTGGATCATATTCCAGACGTTCAATTTTCGCAGGGATACCGTCTTTATTGCGTTTGAAATCAATAATACGATAATGCTGCTTGTGTCCACCACCAACGTGACGAACAGTGATGCGACCCGTATTGTTACGGCCACCACTTTTAGATTTCTTAGCCAACAGGCCTGCAAAAGGTTTCCCTTTATGCAAGTCGCTGTTCACCACTTTAACAACGTGGCGACGACCTGGAGAGGTTGGCTTACACTTAATAACTGCCATGATAATTCTCCTTTGCTTACTCAGCGCCACCGACGAAATCGATGTCAGCACCAGCAGCTAAAGTTACATAGGCTTTTTTCCAATCGCTACGACGACCTACACGGCCACCGGTACGTTTAGTTTTGCCTTTGTTTACCAAAGTGCGAACACTATCAACTTCAACTTCGAAAAGTTTCGCTACAGCAGCTTTAATCTCTGCTTTAGTCGCATCGATTGCTACGCGGAAAACTACAGTGTTGTTTTTCTCAGCTAATACAGTGCTCTTTTCAGATACATGTGGCGCTAAGATAACTTTTAGCAAACGTTCTTCGGTGATCATGCTAGCATCTCCTCGATTTGCTTCACTGCATCAGCAGTAACAAGAACAGTGTTGAACGCGATTAGACTAACTGGGTCTAGACCCGCTACGTCACGTACGTCAACCTTGTATAAGTTGCGTGCTGCTAAGAATAAATTCTCATCAACATCTGCAGTAACAATTAGAACGTCTTCTAGTTGCATTTCTTTTAACTTAGCTTTCAGCTCTTTAGTTTTAGGAGCTTCAACACTAAAAGATTCAACAACGACTAAACGCTCTTGACGTACCAATTCAGAAAGAATGCTTTTTAGAGCACCACGGTACATCTTTTTGTTAACTTTTTGGCTGTGATCTTGTGTTTTAGCAGCGAATGTTACGCCACCGCCACGCCAGATCGGGCCTTTAACACTACCGGCACGAGCTCGGCCTGTGCCTTTCTGACGCCAAGGCTTTTTGCCTGAGCCAGTTACTTCCGCACGAGTCTGTTGAGCACGAGTGCCCTGACGCGCGTTTGCAGCGTAAGCTACAACTACCTGATGGACCAATGCCTCGTTAAAGTCACGGCCGAAGGTAGTTTCGGAAACTTCAAGAGCGCTTTGCGCGTCTTTCAATACCAATTCCATTACTATCTCCTCAGACCTATGCTTTAACGGCTGGCTTGATAATCAAGTCACCATTGGTAGCGCCAGGAACAGCACCTTTTACCAATAACAAGTTACGCTCTGCATCTACACGTACAACGTCTAGATTTTGAGTAGTTACTTGCTCGGCACCCATGTGGCCAGACATTTTCTTACCTTTGAAAACGCGACCAGGTGTCTGGTTTTGACCAATAGAACCATTAGATCTATGAGCCAAAGAGTTACCATGTGTCATATCTTGAGCGTGGAAGTTCCAGCGTTTAATACCGCCTTGGAAGCCCTTACCTTTAGATTGACCAGTAACATCAACTTTCGCTGTATCTGCAAAGATATCAACGTTAAGTTCAGCACCAACTTCAATGCCTTCACCTTCACCATCTGCCAAACGCAATTCCCATAAACCTCGACCGGCTTCTACGCCGCTCTTAGCAAAATGGCCTGCTTCTGGCTTAGTGATGCGGTTGGCTTTTTTGGTACCAGTAGTTACTTGAAGAGCACGGTATCCGTCGTTTTCTAAAGTTTTCACTTGAGTTACGCGGTTACCAGCAATTTCAATTACTGTTACAGGGATTGAAGCGCCATCTTCTGTGAAGATGCGAGTCATACCCACTTTACGACCAATAAGACCGATAGCCATCTTTCAAACCTCTTCTAAGGATCTCAATTAACCTAAGCTAATCTGAACGTCGACACCAGCGGCAAGATCTAAACGCATTAATGCGTCTACAGTCTTTTCAGTTGGCTCTACGATGTCAACTAAGCGCTTGTGAGTACGAATTTCGTACTGATCACGTGCGTCTTTGTTGACGTGCGGAGAAGTCAAAATGGTATAACGTTCTTTACGCGTAGGAAGTGGAATTGGACCACGAACCTGTGCGCCTGTACGCTTAGCAGTTTCAACGATTTCCGCTGTTGATTGATCGATCAAACGATGATCAAATCCTTTCAAGCGGATACGGATTCTTTGGTTCTGCATTGACCAGAGCTCCTAAAATGCACACATAAAAAATCACCCTCTAGCTTCTTCCCAATGGAAAAGCAGAGCGAGATGATTTAACCGTAGACTCCCAATCGGAGTCAATTATGAAAATGAATAATCCAAATGATTAAACATTATATTACGCTGTCTAGGACAGCGAAGGGCAATTATACAGATCTAATTTCATAGATCAACCCCTGCGAACAAAAACTCTTCAATTTAGTGGTTCTGTTCAAGGCGGTGGATTTTACATGGTTAGAATCAAAATGCAATAAAAACAAAAAAGGAAGCCGAAGCTTCCTTTTTTTATGTGTTAACTAAAGACGCTATTAAGCGATAACTTTAGCTACAACACCAGCACCAACAGTACGGCCACCTTCACGGATAGCGAAACGTAAACC
>NZ_JAUORC010000042.1:0-26366 GCF_030547465.1 Shewanella sp. 5_MG-2023 | reverse complement strand
AGACGCTGCTGCTCTGCTGCACGTTCAGCTTCTAATGCAATACGCGCCGCTTCGGCTTCTGCTGCCAATCGAGCTTGTTCTTGGTCAGCAAGACGTTGCTGCTCTGCTGCACGTTCAGCTTCTAGTGCAATACACGCTGCTTCGGCTTCTGCAGCTAGACGAGCTTGTTCTTCAGCCTCAGCAAGGCTTCGCTCTTCTGCTAACCTTTGTTTCTCTGCCTCCAAACGTTGCAGCTCTGCTACACGTTCAGCTTCTGCTGTAATACGCGCCTCTTCTGCTTCGACAAGGCGTTGCTCTTCAGCTAATTTCTGCTGCTCAACCGCTAAACGTTGTTGCTCGGCTTCACGTTCAGCTTTAGCTGCAAGGTGTGCTTCTTCGGCTTCTGCTAGGCTTCGCTCTTCAATTAAACGCTGTTGCTCTGCAACATGTTCTGCTTCTGCAGCAATACGCTCTTCTTCCGCTTCAGCAAGACGTAACTCTTCAGCTAAGCGCTCTTGCTCAGCTATACGTTCTGCCTCTGCTGCAATACGTGCCTGTTCGGCTTCTGCAAGACGTAACTCTTCAGCTAAGCGCTCTTGCTCGGCTATACGCTCTGCCTCTGCTGCAATACGCGCCTGTTCGGCTTCTGCAAGACGTAACTCTTCAGCTAAGCGCTCTTGCTCGGCTATACGTTCAGCTTCTGCGGCGCGTTCTTGTTCAGCTAATCGCTCCGCTTCTTCAGCAGCAATGGCCTGTTCTTTTGCCAAAGCCTCTGCAGCTTGCTCTTCTGCGATACGTTGCTCTTGTGCAACACGCTCTTGCTCTTTGGTTTTGTCTTTACGAAACCACGAAAAAAAACCTTTCTTTGCCATGTCTACTACCAATGCTAAATGAGCGATAAAATTCGGAGAAGTTTTCTCGAGTCATTAATACTAAACTTGTTAAAAGGAATCCTCACCTTTAAACAGCAGTTTGGTATAAAATATCGAGTATTCTAATTGGTTGCATAGTCTACCACTTTCTTTGTTCAGGCAAAATCACGAGGGCAAAATGTCCAAAAATAAGTCCGCAAGCGGCCAAGTCAGGATCATTTCAGGGCAATGGCGTTCACGAAAGCTACCTATTCATGATTTAGAAGGGTTACGACCAACCACTGATCGCGTCCGTGAAACCTTGTTTAATTGGCTTGCTAGCGATATCAGAGGTGCAAGGGTATTAGATTGTTTTGCAGGCAGTGGCGCCCTAAGTCTGGAAGCTTTATCACGTTACGCCAGCTATGCACGTATTTGCGAACTGCAGAGCAATGCGGCCAAACAGTTAAAGCAAAACTTACAAACCTTAAAATGTGACAATGCCGATGTCATCAGTGGCGACAGTCTGGCATTGCTAAAACAAGGTCTGAATAACGATAAAGGCTTTGATATTGTGTTTGTTGACCCACCATTTCGTAAAGGGCTGGCCAATACCACTATGGCGTTATTAGCTGAGCATAACTGGTTAAATGAGAATGCATTAATTTACCTAGAAACTGAATCAGATTTAACCCAGCTAGCGATCCCAAACCATTGGGTTGAGCTCAAGCAAAAAAATGCCGGTCAGGTAACCTATCGCTTATTTCAATATCAGCTTGATGAATAGCATTTCAAACAAGCAACAAATCTAATAGAGGATACCCATGAAATTTTTTATTATCGGTGGTAAAAGTTTAACTTTAATCATGTGGTTAGTGATGTTTTATAACTTATTTATGCCGTTTGAAGGCCAAGTCAGCATAGTGTTGAATATCTTATTTTTTATCACTGTAATAATGCATTTTTTCCAATTACTTATTTTCAACACCATGTTTAGCAGCTTACTTAAGTTATCTGTCGTTGATTATCTTAAAGTGTATTTTTTTGGTGTTTTCGGTTTACTTGAGTACCGACAAAAAGTACTAGAGCTTGATAAAGCCGAGTAGCCGTTAGATTTAAAGAAATTCAGCCATAAAAAAACCTCGCCTAGGCGAGGTTTTTTCTTAATCAGGTCATCACTCCTGATTATGAATCGTCACTTACTTTTTAGGGTAAGGGTGAGCAACACCTTTATGACAATCTACACAAGTCTTTCTCTTGTCGCCTTCTTGCTTAGCGTTACGCTCATGCATTCTGACAGCCATTTTCTTCATAGTCTCAGGCTGGTTTTCATAGATGCGCGTATGACAATGTTGGCAGTTAGCAGAATCTGTTGCTTGGAAGTACTTAAGTGCGATATCTGCTTGTTCTTTACGGTTCTCATCTAACCAAGCTTGAGTGTTGAAACCATCAATAGTTACGAAACCGTATAAATCTTTAGATACGATAATCTTTTTAACCAAGTAATCAACTGGGCCATGTGGAAGGTGACAATCTTGACACTGAACAGTCACACCAGCACTACCGCCGCCATGTGCAGACGCTAACACTTCATCTTTCAATGAGTGATTGCTGTGACAACTCATACAGAATTCATCTGAACTTGTTGCGTGTAAAGTTTGTTGAGTGGCGAAATAGCCCACTACACCCATAACAACACCCACTATGATCAGTGCGATAATTGAATATTTTGCGCTCGGTTTGAATAGTGCACGCCAGTTCATCGTCATCTCCAGTTAACAGTTTTTTAATTTATGATTTTAAATTCTAAAATATAAATTTTAAGATCTAAAAAATAGTAAAGCTATTCTAGGTTGTTTTTGCCGTAAAAAAACGAATTAAGAACATGTTTTAATTAATAAGTTGCCTATATATGCTCAAAATGAGATCAAGATCTAAGTATTGAGGCTCAATAAGAATAATTTGGACTCATTTAAACTTAATACACTCCAAACAATACCGCAAAGCGTTTCAAACAAAAAAGACAAATATCATACCTTTGCAACATGCAGTGAAACAATTAGAACTATTCACTTTATTGTCAATATACCCATGCATTTATGCTACTGTGATATGAATAATGTGCGTAAGATCATTGCCGCTAATGGCGCTAAGGGTTATATTCATATGGATTGCCATTGAGTCGCTTATGGTTAAATTGATTTGTAAAAACTGTTACTTGAGCGTTTTAGTCAACATTTAACTATGGAAAAACATGAGCACTAAGTTACCGCAGCACTTCATTATATTTATCACCTTGCTTGCCATTTTAGGCCAAGGTTTGATAACTAATGGTTACGCTATGGTCGCTAACCCTCTCATGCACTCATCAGCAGAGATGTTAATACCTAACGACAAAACATCCCAAGCAAATCTGAAGCAACACAGCAGTGCCGATACCCCTAATTGTCATTCCTCTATGACTAAACAAGCCCCGCAAAAAACGACTCATTGTTGTGACGATGGCTCAATGCTCCAATCGAAAAAAGCTGCTAACAACTGTTGTGACAGCAAAAATGGCTGCGCTATCGATTGTGGTCACTGCATTACTATCTCGATGACAGGGCATTTGCTCACATTTGATATCCTTCTCGCAAAAGCAGTCAACAGCAAGGCTGATGCCACTGCAGTGCCACACTTTTTCTTCCATAAAACCCTTCCAGAATTTCGACCTCCGATTAGTTAAATTACTGACAGAATATTTTTAGCCTAGCACTGTCCTCTGTGCCATAGCTAAACACCTATACTTGCTAGTATTTACAGTTTTTATAAACGGTTCGCTTTATTTGCCAGCCGTATTTTGAGGTTATGATGAAACACGCTATTTTATTGATCACCATTGCGGGTTTTCTAGCTGGGTTATGCACTAATCCAGTCGCTGCTCAACAAGCAGCAACACATAGTCATATTTCGACTCACCAGCATCAGCATGATGCAGAAAAAACCAGCTATTCATGCCCGATGCACCCTGAAGTTATTAGTCATAAATCCGGTGATACTTGTCCTAAATGCAATATGTTCTTAGAAGAAGTTAGCCCTGAGGCTGCCATAGACCATAGCGCCGAAACCACCTACATCTGCCCAATGCACCCTGAAGTTAGCAGCCACAAACAAGGTGACCGCTGCCCTAAGTGCAATATGTTGTTAGTGGTTAAAGAAGAAGAGGAAGAAGTCGATCATAGCCAACATCAGCATGCACAAGATGAACAGACTGAAACCCTAGCAGTGCAACCCACACAGAGTGTTGCTGATAAAGTGTTTAATACTGTTAAACCAAGCCTATTACCCTCGGATGCAGAGCCAAGCATTAAATATGTCTGCCCAATGCACCCGCATATTGTTTCTGACACCCAAGGCACTTGCCCTATTTGTGGTATGAATTTAGAAAAAGTCACCATGGGCGCAGCAGCTGAAGAAATCGTGGTTGGCGTATCAGGCGGCATGCAGCAAGCTTTAGGCATGCGCACTCAACAAGTTGAAAGAGATACCCTATGGCGCCTGGTTAAAACCATCGGCACCGTTGAGTATAACGAAGACAGCATTACCCATGTTCATGCTCGGGTAACTGGTTGGGTGGAAAAACTGCATATTAATAATGTTGGCCAAAAAATAAAAAAAGGTCAGCTCATGTATGAGCTTTATTCACCTGAACTTATTAATGCTCAAGATGACTACTTACAAGCGCTTGATTATTTGGAGCAAGACAATCAACGTGGCGGTGTGCTCGAGCGTAAAGCCCGCCAACGTTTAGCGCTTTTAGGGGTTTCATCAAAAATTATTCAACAATTAGAAACCAGCGGCGAAACTGTTTTTAGAGTGCCTTTTTATGCCCCGCAAGACGGTGTTGTCAGCCAAATGGACATTCGTGATGGCATGTATATCCAACCTGGTAATGCCTTAATAGAATTAGTCGACTTATCCACGGTTTGGGTCATTGCCGATGTGTTTGAAAATGAACAAAGCTGGCTAGAAAAAGGCCGTCCTGCAGAAGTCACTGCATCGGCCCAAGGCTTATTTGATCTTGAGTCTGACATTGATTATATCTATCCAGAACTCGACCCTGTCACTCGCGCCATGCGTGTCAGAGTAAAATTAGCCAATCCAAATGCAAGCCTACGACCAGGAACCTTAGTGGATGTGTCTTTATTTGGCGGCCCTAAACGCAACATTATTACTATTCCCACAGAAGCACTGATATTAACCGGCCGTGAAAATCGAGTAGTAGTTCAGCGTCACGATAGCGGATTTACTTCGGTACCTGTAAAAGTCGGCATCATTGCGCAAGGAAAAGCAGAGATCATTGAAGGCATAAATGAAGGCGACCATGTGGTGGTTTCAGGGCAGTTCCTGCTTGATTCAGAAGCCAGTATTCAAGGTAGCTTGTTACGTTTAAGCGGCGCAGATAAAGCGCCTGCAGCCCATAACCACTAAGGAGCACTCTCTTGCTAGAGAAAATAATCAGTGCTTCGATAAAGCAACGTGCGATGGTGTTATTACTCACCTTAGTGGTTGCAGTGATCGGTTATCAAGCCATGCGCACCACCCCATTGGATGCCCTGCCGGACTTATCTGATGTGCAAGTGATTGTTAAGACCTCATATCGAGGTCAAGCACCGCAGTTAGTCGAAGATCAAATTACTTATCCATTATCCACAGCGATGCTGGCTGTACCTGGGGCGAAAACCGTACGTGGGTTTTCGATGTTTGGCGACTCATTTGTTTATATTATTTTTGAAGATAATACCGATATTTACTGGGCACGTTCACGGGTTTTAGAATACCTATCACAAACCCAAGATCAGCTCCCAGAGGGCGTTAGCCCCACTTTAGGGCCTGATGCTTCTGGTGTCGGTTGGGTATTTCAATACGCCTTAGTCGATAGACAAGGTAATCACGATTTAGCCCAGCTGCGTTCATTGCAAGACTGGTTTTTAAAACTGGAATTACAAAGTGTCGAAGGCGTATCTGAAATTGCTACGATTGGCGGCATGGAGCAATCTTATCAAATCGTGGTCGACCCACATAAACTCGCCCTTTATCAAATCGATTTGATGACGGTTAAAAATGCGCTAGCAAGCTCTAATAGCTCTGTCGGTGGCTCGGTTATTGAAATGGCCGAAGCCGAGTACATGATTACTTCATCGGGTTATCGACAAAACATTGAAGATTTTGCCGAAATTCCTTTAGGGGTGTTATCTGATGCTAGCACACCAGTATTAATGAAAGATGTGGCGCAGCTGCGAACAGGCCCTGCAGCGCGTCGTGGTATTGCTGAACTTGATGGTAAAGGTGAAGTCGTTGGCGGCATTGTGGTTATGCGCTATGGCGAGAATGCCCTTGAAACCATTAATAATGTTAAACAAAAGATTAAGCAAATTGAAAGCGGTTTACCTGAAGGGGTTGAATTAGTTATCACTTACGATCGCTCAGAACTTATCCTCAATTCTGTGGATAATCTGATGCACAAAGTGATGGAAGAGATGCTGGTCGTTGGCCTAGTTTGCTTACTATTTCTATTACATGCTCGCTCAACACTGGTTGCCATAATCACCCTGCCATTATCTATATTAAGCAGTTTCATTATCATGCATTTTATGGGGGTTAATGCCAACATCATGAGCTTAGGAGGTATTGCCATTGCCATAGGCGCCGTTGTCGATGCCGCCATTGTCATGGTAGAAAACGCCCATAAACATTTAGAGCGATATCGGGCTGAGCACGGTAAACCACCCGAAGGTGAAGCCCACTGGCAACTAATTAAAGAGGCCTCTGTTGAAGTAGGGCCTGCGCTATTCTTTAGCCTGCTAATCATCACCTTAAGCTTTATTCCTGTATTTGCACTGGAAGCTCAAGAAGGCCGTTTATTCCACCCACTGGCGTTTACTAAAACCTTTGCTATGGCGTCTTCTGCAATACTGGCCATCACCTTGATCCCAGTATTAATGGGTTATTTTGTGCGCGGTAATATCCCTGATGAACGCAAAAACCCCATCAGTCGATTTTTGATTGCCATATACCAGCCATTACTCAAACTGGTATTAAAATTTCCTAAATTCACCATCTTATTAGCGCTGGTCATTTTAGCCAGTGCTTACTATCCGATGACAAAGATGGGCTCTGAGTTTATGCCAGAACTCGCTGAAGGTGATTTACTTTATATGCCTACAACCCTGCCAAGTGTCAGTGCAGGTAAAGCCGCTGAAATTTTACAGCAAACCGATAGATTGATTAAAACGGTACCAGAGGTCAAAAGAGTATTTGGTAAAGTGGGCCGCGCGATGACCGCTACCGATCCTGCACCATTAACCATGCTTGAAACCACCATCATGCTTAAACCACATGCTCAATGGCGTGAAGGCGTGACCTTAGAATCTATTATTGCTGAATTACAGAGAACGGTGAAAGTGCCCGGCATGACTAACGCATGGGTGCAGCCGATAAAAACCCGTATCGATATGCTGTCCACCGGGGTTAGAACACCTGTCGGCATTAAAATATCGGGTTCAGATGTGGCCGAACTGGAAAAAATTGGCGCTGAAATCGAAGCGGTAATGAGCCAAGTGCCAGGCACAACATCAGCATTTGCGCAGCGAAGTAGTGGTGGACGTTATATCGATATTGAGCCGAAACTAAAAAATGCAGCTCGATATGGTATGACCCTAAGTGACATCCAAGATGTGGTGCAAATCGCCATAGGCGGTATGAATATAGGGGAATCAATTCAAGGTCAAGAACGTTACCCAATTAACATTCGTTATCCACGAGAGTTACGTGACAGCATAGAAAAACTCAGAGATTTACCGGTATTAACCAAAACCGGTAAATATCTGCCATTAAGCGTTTTAGCCGACATCACCATCAGTGATGGACCGCCCATGCTTGCCAGTGAAAATGGCCGTTTAATCTCATGGGTGTTTGTCGATATTAAAGATATTTCTATCGGCGAATATATCGAGCAAGCGCAAATAGCCTTAGGCCAGCAAATCACTTTGCCAGCACGTTATAGCTACAGCTTTGCGGGTCAATATGAATATATGCAGCGTGTTGAAGCCAAGATGGAGTTAGTCATTCCACTAATGCTGGCAGTTATTTTTATATTACTGATGCTGACCTTTAACTCGTTTGCTCAAGCTTCAGTAATTATGCTGAGTTTACCCTTTGCCTTAGTAGGCAGTGCCTGGTTTTTATATTTGCTGAACTTCAACTTTTCGGTTGCGGTATCTGTGGGGATGATTGCCCTTGCGGGTGTCGCCGCTGAATTTGGCGTGGTGATGCAGGTGTATCTCAACAACAGTATAAAAGACCGAAAACATCATGACACTCTCAATAGCAAAGATGATTTACGCCAAGCATTGATTGAAGGTGCTGTAATGCGGATTCGCCCCAAAGCGATGACAGTTGCGACCATATTTTTTGGCTTACTGCCGATAATGTGGGGCACAGGAACCGGTAACGAAGTGATGCAGAAAATTGCCGCACCTATGGTTGGTGGCATGGTCACTGCGCCGCTGCTATCGCTGTTTGTTATTCCAGCCATTTATTTACTAATCTATGGTCGTAAACTCAGTAACTAGGTTTACAAAGTCACTCATAAACACTAAAAAAGGCGCTTAAGGCGCCTTTTTATCTATAAAGCCACAAGCTGAATATAAGCTTGTTAGCTTGGTTCACTGAGTACGCCTTGCTTTTCTCGTGCCAGTTGCATCATCCTTAAAAGACCCCAAACCATAATACAACCTCCGACTCCAGCCATAGCAAACAGCAGTATTGGCTTCGCCAGCATCGGATAAGCCGCTGTATCAAAACCTGCAAACAAGCCATATAAACCCGCCGCCATTAATAACGTGCCAGGAAAATCAATGACTGCCACCATGGTCATTTTCTTTTGAATTACCGCGAGTTTTTCGTCCTTTGTGAGTGTCATAAGTCTTCCTTGATTAGATTTACAGTTTAACTTTCAAGCAATTATTCTACTTCAGACGCTACCTCGGTCAATGCAATAATTGAAAAAGTGCCGCCTTGGGGATCATCAATCACCGCAAAACGACCCACATCCGGAATATCCGTAGGCGGGACACAAATTCGCCCGCCTAGAGCTTCGGCATCTTGAGCCATAGCATCACAATCTTGCACACTAAAATACAGCATCCAATGGGGCGGGGTATCACCCCACTCGGACGTCATTTGCATCATACCGCCAATGGCTTGCTTATCCACCAGCCATTGCACGTAATCAGCTATGCCCATTGAAGACATATCAAGGCTGTTAGTCTCAAAGCCAAGCGCTTGGGTATAAAAATCGGTTGATGTGGCCAGATCGCGGCACATATATTCAACCCAGCACAAAGTATTGGGCTCAAATGAGCGCTTAATGCCGATATGGTTAATGGCCTGCCAGATTGAAAATCGTGCGCCATCAGGATCTTGGCACACAGCTATAATCCCTGAATCACCAACAGAGTGAGGGCCTGCAATAATTTGTCCACCCGCAAGCCTAATGGCTTTAATTGTCGCCTCAACATCATCAACGGCAAAATAAAGCTGCCAATGGGTTGGCAAACTCTCCATCTCTTTGGGCATTTGATACATAGCCGCAATGTCATCACCCGCTAACTGCAACATAGTGTAATGACCCTCAGGCATGGGCATATCATCAGCCTGCCACTGAAATAGGCTTTGGTAGAATGCTTTCGCGGCATACCAATCATGACTGGCAAGTTCGACCCAACAAGGTTGCCCTTGTTTATAGTGTGACACCTTCATACACCTCACCCTGCTGTTGATAATGACTTATAAGAATAAAGGTTTAAGCTGAACCTAAATGACAACACTCTTTAAGTTAAGACACTTTTAAAGCTAAAGTCGAGTTGGCAATAATGGTTGGTTATTCGTATAAAAAATGACATTTAAATAATAAATACAACTTAAAATCATAGCCTTATATAGACAACAGTATCAGCAAGCCATGGCTAGTCACTATCGGTCACAAGTCGTAAATTACACACACCTTTAGTCAAAATGCTAACAGTCACATCCTTACTTGCTAGAAAACGCCCATAAAAAAGCCCTTTTCAAAGGGCTTTTTGGAGGTCATTTCGGTGTTTAAACACCACTTTATCTAGCTAAAGTATTATTTATAAACTGGCAGTAACTCAGCCATCGCCAACAAATGACATGCGCCGGTGATGACACCGAATGCAATAATCACCACAATCAATGGCGTACCACCTGGGACTCTAAAGCTCTTCTCATCAGGGAACATTTTGCGCGATTTGTATGCCATCATGGCTGGCACTATCGCCGCCCAAATGGTCGCCGCTAATGCCGCAAAGCCAATGGCAATCAAGAAACCATTAGGGAATAACAAACCTAATACTGTCGGCGGGATAAAGGTGATCGCAGCTGTTTTAATGCGGCCATTATTGCTTTCTTCAAAGCCAAATAAGTCAGCTAGATAATCAAACAAGCCTAAGGTCACCCCTAAGAATGATGACGCCACAGCAAGATTAGCAAACAAGGTCAACATGGTATTAAGCCATTTACTCGCCATCACATCTGACAGAGCGCCCACTAACACACCCATATTGCCGCCCTGGGCAATAATGTCGCTGAACTGACTACGGGGAATGTTGCCCATGGTTGCCACTAACCAGCAGCTATAAATCACTAAGGCGATAAAAGTACCAATAAAGATGGCTTTTAAAATCACTTTAGGTTGTTTGCCGTAATACTTAACTAGGCTTGGCACATTGCCGTGGTAACCAAAACTGGCCAGCCCAAAAGGTAGCGCCGCTAAAATATAAGGCGAGAAACTCGCCTCACCATCTGGCATTAATAATTTTGCGCTATCAATATCAATCAGCAGATTTCCGATGGCGAGAAAAAAGGTAATTAACATCCCGCCAATCATAATGGTGGTAATGCGATCAACCGCTTTGGTACTGATGATCACCACTGCAGCAAGTACGACGGCAAACACTAACCCTGCGATCGGTTGAGGTAAGTTAATCCCCATCCCCGCAAGGGTGTGATTAACAATCGAGCCACCACCACTGATGTAAGCATAGGTCAGGATGTACAACACAAAAGCAATAGATAACCCGTTAATAATCCGCCAAAACTGGCCTAAGGTTACCTTAGTTAAGGTGTCAAAACTGTCACCGGGTTTAAAATGCAAATTGGTTTCAAGTAGCATCAGACCTGACACCAGCATACAAAACCAAATACCAATTAACATGACTAATGAATAGCCAAACCACATGCCTGCACTGACCACAGGCAAAGAAAACATACCAGCACCGACTGTGGTACCGGCGATGATCATAGCACCGCCCAATAAGGATTTATTTTGCGGTTGAGATTGTGTCGAACTCATAAAATTAGTTATTACCCATGTTCCATTGTGACACTATCAACAATGGTTTTTCGAACAGATAAACGCAGCATACCATTGGCATGATCACGTATTCGGATGACTTCAAATTGATTATCGTTAGCGGATAAATACCCTAATTCTTTTAATTTCACACTCAAATTATTGTAGAGCTTTTTATCATAAAACTCAGGCGCAGTAATTCCATGTAAAGCACCTAAACGCTGAGCCAATAAATGGCTGGCGCTTTCTAAATCAGAACGCTCAATTTCTGGTTTGTAAGCCAGTAAATTAAAGATAATCGCGTAACGCTGTAGGGTCTCACTGACCGTGGCGGACAATAACATTAACTGAGTGACATTACTTTGATTGACTTCAAAGTGATCGCTACCGGAAATTAGCTTTTGTTCAACAAACAAATCAAGCACTTGATCCACATAGGCACTTAAATCTTCAATGCCCATAAACAGCTCAGCTTTCAATAATGGGTAAAAATCATTAACAATTTGCTGGATTTTTTCTCGGCTAAATTCTTCATATTGCACCAAGCAACTGGCGATTAATGAAGGCACTGCCATTAGATGAATTATGTTATTGCGATAATAGCTCATCGCAATCACTGAGCTATCTTCAATTGCGATAATTTCGCCGATGGCATCTGTGGTTGAGGTAAATTTATTCAGCGACAAACATTGCTCAACTAGGTCATGAGCTGAGCCCTCAGCCACCGACGCATACTCAGTATAAGGAACATCCTTTAAGATTTTCAGGTAGAGGTCTAGCTGGGTTTCAAGCTCACTGCGCTGCAGGGCGTTTTGCTCTGAAGCCAGCAGCGCCATACTTGCTAATGTCACCGAACTCGCTGCGGCGGCGCCATTGATGTTAGTCATCACTTTATTGGCCAATACATTTACTGCTGGCGTTAACCATGATGGCTTTTGATCCGGATCTTGAGCAATTTCTTCACGCCAATTTGGCGATTGTTGATTTAAAAATTGCTGCACATTGATTGGCTCGCCAAAGTTAACGTAACCTTGGCCAAAGTTGCCTAATTTACGCAGCGCACCAAAGACCTGCCACACTGATTCTTTTTGCTTTTTCTTACCGCTTAACTCTTTATGATAGGTGGACACTTCCATCACATGATCATAACCAAGATAAACTGGCACTAAGGTTACTGGGCGTTCAATGCCCCGCAGTACACAGTTAACTGTCATCGCTAACATGCCGGTCTTAGGCGCTAATAAACGACCGGTACGAGAACGACCACCTTCGGTGAAGTATTCAACCGAATAGCCTTTAGCAAATAACTGATCTAAATACTCACGAAACACTGCGGTATAAAGTTTATTACCGTTAAAGCTACGACGAATAAAGAAAGCACCACCACGGCGGAACATAGGGCCTGCTGGCCAAAAGTTTAAATTAATACCGGCGGCAATATGCGGCGGCACCATGCCTTGGTAATACAAAATATACGACAGCAGTAGGTAATCCATGTGGCTACGATGGCAAGGCACATAGACAATTTCATGACCATCATGATGCAGCTTACGCACTTTTTCAGCGCTTTTAATGCTAATACCGCTGTATAACTTATTCCACAACCAAGTAAGAAAGCGCTCAGCAATACGCACTAAGCTGTCTGAGTAATCCGCTGCAATTTCATCTAAATACTGAATCGCTTTTTCGCGGGCTTTGTCTTCAGGAATTTTTTTATTAAGCGCTTCTTCTTTTATCGCTTGAGCAATGGCATCAGACTTTAATAATGAGTTGAACATTGCCTGACGATTTGGCAGTTGTGGGCCTGTCATCACTTTACGTTGGCGTCTAAAGTGCACTCGCGCCACACGGATAAGTTTATGCGCAATACTGACATCAGTGCCGTGTTCATCAGCCATATAACGTAGCGACATAGCATTTGAGAATTGAATAAAGCTATGGCGACCTAAGAACAAAATCATCAACCATTTACGTAACCAGGTCGGGTTTTCACGCTCAAATACGGCTGCGGTCATGGTGTCATCTTCTTTACCAGGGATACGTCCCCAATACAGACTCACTGGCACCAATTGAATATCAAGTTGATCATTTTTTTTATGTAAGGCTAATAAGCTGGTGAAGTTATCAATAAATTTTTCGCCACTTAAACGCTTGCCAAATAGAGGCTTACGACCTTCAATACACACAATTCTAGGGGTATTTAAGCCATCAACGTCTAGTCGCTCATAAGGGCTCGGTAAGCCATATTTGGCGGTCACTTCATTTAATGCCGCAATATCACTGAGTGATTCTGTCTTCATCACATAGACCACTGGTTTATCTGGGTCTAAGTTCAGATCGGCAAAGGGATCTTCAGGCACAACAACCGTGTGCACCATCAGTTTTTGAATCCAACGTAATGATTTTGCTATGATTGAGTCAGGTTTTAACATGAGTGTTCGCATATTCAACATCAATTAATTGGCCATAGAATACCAGATAATGGTTCAGTTTCACTAACAAGGGTCTATACAGAGAATATTTGTTCAGTAAAAATAGCCATATCCGAATAACAACCAACCTATTTTCAATCAACACTACTGTATAAATATACTGTTTAAACAAACGATGTGAGAAATAGCCAATTTCATCGGTTTAAAAAGCTGACTTACCTTCATTAACTAAATAATTAAATTACATATACTTAACCGTGCCCCCATATATAGCCAACAAGAATTAGATGATAATAGTTAAATTAATTTGGTTAATACTTGCGCGACCACCGATACTGTATATAATGACAGTCACTGTATAAAAAAACAGGAATCAATATGAGACCTTTAACGCCACGCCAAGCTGAAATATTAGAGCTAATTAAATGTAATATCGCCGAAACAGGTATGCCGCCAACTCGTGCAGAAATTGCAACTCGATTAGGCTTCAAAAGCGCCAATGCCGCTGAAGAACACTTAAAAGCACTGGCAAAAAAAGGCTGTATTGAAATTATTCCTGGTACCTCTCGCGGGATCCGCATGGTGCAGGTGGAAGAGGAAGTTGAAGCAGGCTTACCACTTATCGGCCAAGTTGCTGCAGGTGAACCTATCCTTGCTCAAGAGCATGTTGAACAGTATTTCCAAGTTGACCCAGAAATGTTTAAGCCCAATGCTAATTTCTTACTACGCGTTCGAGGCGACAGTATGAAAGACATTGGTATTTTAGAGGGCGACTTATTAGCAGTGCATAAAATGCAAACTGCCACCAATGGTCAAGTTGTAGTGGCACGTCTTGAAGACGATGTAACCGTGAAAAGATTTGAAAAGAAAGGCAATATTATTTATTTACATGCTGAAAATGCAGAATATGAGCCGATTAAAGTTGATTTAAGTTGCCAAAACCTAACGATTGAAGGGCTTGCTGTTGGCGTTATTCGTAATGGAGGTTGGTTATGAACACATTAATAGGCAATGCACCGCGTCACCCTGGATTATGGGTAGATATGGCATCTGATCCCTTACCCACTAAACAAGGGATTGAAACCAAGCGCACCCAAAACCAAGGCTTAACTGAATTGACTCAATTATGCAGTCAGTTAGCCATTTTAAGTCAGCAAGGCCGTTGGATTGTACTGATTAATCCGCCGCATATCGGTTATAAGCAAATTCTTGCTAATGCCAATGTTCGTATGGACAGAGTATTGTTAGTTCACACCAAAGATGAAGTCGAAACCCTGTGGGCGATGGAAAAAGCGCTCACTAACGGTACTTCAAGTGCAGTAATTACTTGGACACCACCATTAGATGCCCGCGACAATCGCCGCATTCAATTGGTTGCCAAAAATGCCTTAGCCCAAGGGCTTATCATTGAAGATGTAAATACTCACTTACCTGAAGGCGACCCATTAACGCAAACTTTAGCAGTACCGACTCGGGTAAACCTTACCTCGTTTCACTAGTAAAATATGACTAAAAAAGCCCTTCACTACGCTGAGGGGCTTTTTTTTGCACTTTTTTCAGCAAATTAGATGATAAAGTGATCTTGATCAATATTTAATCTCCAAGTAATGTAGTTAACAAGGTAGTAACAATTTATCGTACTGCCGAGAATAAATGTCAAAAAGATACAAACGCTATTAAAAGATTGAGCTGGTACCGTGCGGTATAGAAAGCCTTGAATGTAAAGCGTCAAATATAATTGATAAGTTCAGTATTAGGTACAAGTGTGGCACCGTAACGTAATAACATAATTGAGTTTTCAAGCTCAAAGCCACCGTGTACTTTGAAATGATCAAACTTTTTCGGGTATGAAAAGTTTGCATAGAGCAGAGTATTACTGTGTGGCTTTTCTTTGTAATTGCAATTCGCAATTAGCAGAGGAGTAGTCTTGTGAAGCGATTGTTGTACGGATTAATGGTGGCGTTGCTTGCAACCCCACTCACAGCGGCAGAGATGCCCTTAAACATGACTCAAGGTGTAACAGAGATCAGTGGCCAGGTTTACGACCTGCATATGATTATTTTGTATATCTGTTGCGCCATTGGTGTCGTGGTCTTTGGGATCATGATTTATTCCATGATCTATCACAGAAAATCTAAGGGTGCAGTTGCAGCCGACTTTCATGACAGTACCAAGGTTGAAATAGCTTGGACAGTATTGCCATTTCTAATCCTAATTGGCATGGCAATCCCAGCAACAAAAACGCTGATTGCTATGGAAGATCCCAGCGATGCTGAACTGACAGTCAAAGTGACGGGCTCTCAATGGAAATGGCATTACAGCTATTTCAATGAAGATGTCGAGTTTTTCAGTTTATTATCTACCCCAGCAGACCAAATTACTGGCACCGCAGATAAAACCGACACCTATCTTTTAGAGGTCGATAAGCCGCTGGTTTTACCAATAAATCGTAAAGTACGTTTTTTAATGACCTCGGATGACGTTATCCACTCTTGGTGGGTACCAGCATTTGCCGTTAAAAAAGATGCAAATCCTGGTTTCATCAATGAAGCTTGGACTAAAATCGATAAAATAGGTACTTATCGAGGCCAATGTGCCGAACTATGCGGTAAAGATCATGGCTTTATGCCTATTGTTGTTGAAGCCGTTTCTGAAGCAGACTTTGACCAATGGCTAATCGACCAAAAGCAATTTGCTGTCGATGCTAAAGCCGCTGCACAAGCCTCACTGAGCCAAACCCTTAGCTATGACGAGTTAATGGCCCAAGGCGAACAAATCTACATGGGTCGCTGCGCGGCTTGCCACCAACCTAATGGTGCTGGTTTACCTGGCGTCTTCCCTTCCCTAATTGGCAGTCCAATGATTAAAGGCCCAGTGTCTGGCCATATCGATATTGTCGTTAATGGTAAGCCTGGCACTGCGATGCAAGCGTTTGCCAAGCAGCTAACGGCAACTGAAATTGCTGCAGTAGTCACTTATGAGCGTAATGCTTGGGGTAATGACTCTGGCGATACCGTGCAAGCGGCTGATGTGAGTGGCAATGGGACAAATTCTAGCGCTACACCAACCACTGCAGACGCTCCTAGTGCAGGCACTTCTACCGCAGACACGTCAACGCCTGTGACTTTACCAGCAAGCTTACCTACAGCTGAACAACTTGAAGACACTGCAACACAAGCTGTGACTAAAGCGGCAACACAAGCAGCAGAAGTTAAAGCTGTGGTATTGGATGACTTGACGATGGATGAGTTAATGACCATGGGCGAGCAAGTCTATATGACTAGCTGCGCTGCATGTCACCAAGCTGCTGGTACTGGCTTACCTGGCGCGTTCCCTTCATTAGTAGGCAGCCCACTCATCGTCGGTCCAGTGACGGATCATCTTAATATTGTCATCAATGGTAAACCTGGCACGGCAATGCAAGCATTTAACTCGCTACTTACGCCACAACAGCTTGCTGCAGTGGTGACTTATGAGCGAAATGCCTGGGGTAATAACTCTGGCGATGCAGTTCAGGCTGCTGATGTTGTTGGTCACGGAAAGTAAGGGATTAAAATGAGCACAATTACACAAGATTCACCAGCCGCTCACGACGATCACCATGATGACCATCATCATGGGGCGCCAAAAGGCATTATGCGCTGGGTTTTAACCACTAACCATAAAGATATTGGTTCAATGTATCTGTGGTTTAGTTTCATTATGTTTTTAACCGGCGGCGCAATGGCCATGGTCATTCGTGCTGAGTTATTCCAACCCGGTTTACAGTTAGTTGAACCTAACTTTTTTAACCAAATGACCACAGTCCATGGCTTGATTATGGTATTTGGCGCAGTCATGCCAGCCTTTACCGGCTTAGCTAACTGGCTCATTCCAATGATGATTGGTGCGCCAGATATGGCACTACCGCGGATGAATAACTGGAGCTTTTGGATTTTACCTTTCGCGTTTGCGATTCTACTTAGCTCGCTATTTATGGAAGGTGGAGGCCCCAACTTTGGCTGGACTTTCTATGCACCACTGTCAACAACCTATAGCCCTGATAGCACAGCATTATTTGTGTTCTCAGTACACATTATGGGCATAAGCTCGATCATGGGTGCCATTAACGTGGTGGTGACCATTGTTAATATGCGTGCTCCGGGTATGACTTGGATGAAGCTGCCATTGTTCGTCTGGACTTGGCTGATTACCGCCTTCTTGCTAATAGCAGTGATGCCGGTATTGGCAGGTGTAGTAACCATGGTACTGACTGATAAATACTTTGCCACCAGCTTCTTTGATGCTGCTGGCGGCGGCGACCCTGTGATGTTCCAGCATATTTTCTGGTTCTTTGGCCACCCCGAAGTCTACATCATGATTTTACCTTCATTCGGGATTATCTCGGCCATTATTCCCACCTTTAGCCGTAAAAAGCTTTTCGGTTATGCCTCCATGGTATACGCCACCTCAAGTATTGCGATTTTGTCCTTCCTAGTTTGGGCGCATCACATGTTCACCACCGGGATGCCAGTATTTGCAGAGCTATTCTTCATGTACTGCACCATGTTAATCGCAGTGCCTACTGGGGTGAAAGTGTTTAACTGGGTTGCAACTATGTGGCGCGGCTCAATCACCTTCGAAACCCCGATGCTGTTCGCCATTGCATTCATCATCTTATTCACCATCGGTGGCTTCTCTGGCTTGATGCTAGCGATCACCCCAGCGGATTTCCAATACCATGATACTTACTTTGTGGTAGCGCATTTTCATTATGTACTGGTGACTGGCGCAGTATTTTCCATTATGGCTGCAGCATATTACTGGCTACCGAAATGGACAGGATACATGTATAGCGAAACATTAGGTCGTTGGCATTTCTGGTGCAGTGTTATTTCAGTGAATGTACTGTTTTTCCCAATGCACTTTTTAGGCTTAGCAGGCATGCCACGTCGTATTCCAGACTATGCAATTCAGTTTGCTGACGTAAACCAAATTGTCTCTATTGGTGGTTTTGCCTTTGGTTTATCACAACTGATTTTCCTCGCTGTGGTACTGAAATGTATCAAGGGCGGCGAAAAAGCTGCGGATAAGCCATGGGAAGGTGCTGAAGGGTTAGAGTGGACTATTGCCAGTCCTGCGCCTTATCACTCATTTACCACCCCACCAGAGGTTAAATGATATGAGCCAGCCAACAAAATCAAACCGTAATTTACTTATTGGCCTAGTACTGGGTTCAATAGGTATGTTCGGCTTTGGTTTTGCGCTAGTGCCTTTGTATGACGTGCTTTGCGATGCCTTGGGGATTAATGGAAAAACCCAAAGTACTGCCAGCAGTTATGAGGCTGTGGTGATTGATAAAGACCGTACTGTAACCATTGAGTTTATTGCCCAAGTACAAAGCAATATGCCGTGGGAGTTTGTGCCAAAAGTGAACCGCATGCAGGTTCACCCCGGCGAACTCACACGTACTGCGTTTTTAGCGAAAAACTTATCTTCAAATAACCTCGTAGGCCAAGCAATACCCTCGGTATCGCCAGGCCAAGGCGCGGCTTATTTTAATAAGACCGAGTGCTTTTGCTTCAATCAGCAACCCCTAGCAGCAATGGCCGATGCTGAATTACCGTTAATTTTTTACGTGGATGCGGATTTACCTGAATCCATTAACACTTTGACTCTCTCTTATACCCTCTATGATATTACAGACAAGCAGACTGCAGCCATAGAGCAAGGAGCAGCAAGATGACAACAAAACATGAAAACTACTACGTGCCAGCGCAAAGTATCTGGCCAATTACCGGCGCTATCGGATTATTTCTGATTGCATTTGGCGCAGGTACCTACATCCAACAACTTTCAACTGAAGAATCTTCTGGCGGCTACACCCTAATCGCGGGTATTGCTGTAATTATATTTATGCTGTTTGGCTGGTTTAAAAATATCATTGATGAGTCAATGTCAGGTTTATATTCAGCGCAAATGGATCGCTCTTTTAGACAAGGCATGAGCTGGTTTATTTTCTCAGAAATCATGTTTTTCGGGGCATTTTTTGGGGCATTGTTTTACGCTCGAATGGTAGCAATACCTTGGCTCGGCGGTGCATCAAATAATGCCATGACCCATGAGGTATTATGGCCAACATTTGAAGCCATTTGGCCGCTAGTGAAAACCCCAGATGGTACCACCACTGAAGCCATGGGTTGGGGCGGATTGCCGCTGTATAACACCCTCATTCTACTGACCTCTTCAGTCACCTTGCACTTTGCCCATGTGTCGTTAGAAAAATCAAAACGTGGCGCACTGAAGGTTTGGTTAGGACTGACTATTTTGCTGGGTATCGGCTTCTTGTTTTTACAAGTTGAAGAGTATGTCCATGCCTACCAAGAAATGGGGCTCACACTCACCTCAGGGATTTATGGTAACACCTTCTTTTTGCTAACTGGCTTTCACGGTATGCACGTCACCTTAGGCACAGTATTTCTAATAATCCTGTTCTTTAGAGTATTGAAAGGTCACTTCACCCCAGATAATCATTTCGCCTTTCAATCCGGAAGTTGGTATTGGCATTTTGTTGATGTGGTGTGGTTATGCTTATTTATTTTCGTGTACGTCTTATAAGGCTGCAAAGCTAATAAGGTCTAGGATTTGGGCTTATCCAGCCAAATCCTAAGGCCAGTAACAATAACAACATCACTAACGCAGAAAAGATCACTCGACGACCTAAATATTGGCTCATAGATTGTTTATTTTCCGCTTTAACCATAATAAATAGGGCTCTGGCTAAATTAAATAATATGAATACAAGCAGCAGTACTAAAACAAGCTTGAAAATAACTAAGGTATCTAAGGTTCCCACGGGCTCTCCTTTGCGCGTTTGGCGACTTTCTACTGGGTTATTGCTAGTTGTTACTGTGAGTGTGTTTTCTATTTTGGTCAAGCTCGGTTTATGGCAACTTGATAGAGGAATTCAAAAACAAGCTTGGCAAGCCACCTTAAGTGAAAGGCAAGCGTCCAGTGAATTGGATTACCACACTTTTTTAACGCTAGATAGCAGCGGTCCACTAACGGGTTATCGCATTAACGTCACCGCTAAGCCCGTTAATGAACAAATATTACTGCTTGATAATCAAGTTTATAACGGCCAAGTGGGTTATCTGGCTTATCAAGTATTTGCAATATCAGCCACAGAGCCATGGCTACTGGTTGAACTAGGCTTTACTGCAGCGAATAAAGACCGCCGCATATTACCCGATTTAGCGCCATTGCCTGCGGCGCAATATCAGCTCACAGGTCGAGTGTATCAGCGCCAAACCAATCCCTTAAGTGACCAACTTTATGTGGAACAATTTACAGTAGAAAACCGTGACGTGATCCGTTTTCAAAATTTAAATCTCGTGGCCTTAGCAGAGAAAATAGGTCATCAACTGGCACCGGCAGTACTGCAGCCAGATATAACACCGAACATGACACTAGCAAAACCATGGACACCTATTCCACTGTCAGCCCAAAAACACCAAGGCTATGCATTGCAATGGTTCACCATGGCAGCAGTATTTTTATCGCTAATGCTATGGCTTGGTTGGAAAACATTTAAGCCTAAAATTAAGACCTAAAGTTAAAACCTAAATACAAGAGTAACTAAATTAAAAATAGTGACTTAAGTAAAAAAACTCATCCTATAACAAAAACAGTCGTAACAAGAGGAGCAAGTATGAACTCCCCAGCAAAACCTAAAGGTAACAAGACATTATATCTACTGCTGCTGGTATTTATTTTACCGGTGGCTATGGCTAAATTAGTCTTGAGCCTAGATTTATATAACGGCGCCGCCACTAACAAAGGTGAGCTAATCGACGCACAACTTAATTATCAAACCTTAGCCATGACCAACCCGCAGCCGCATATGTGGCAGCTGGTGTATTTATTACCAAACCAATGCCTAGAACAATGTCAGCAACGTTTGTATGTCATGCATCAAAGCCATATCGCCTTAGGTAAACATCAAGATCGCGTCAGCCCAATTATTTTACTCACCCCAGATAGCGACACCGCAATTTTAACTAAACTGCAAGTGCCGTTTGCTACAGCCAGTGCCAGCCCTGCAATGGCCGCATTACTGACAGAGCAGCAAATGATTATTGTCGATCCCCTTGGTAGCCTAGTCATGAAATACCCAGGTATTATGGGCGAGCAAGAAAATATTGCCCAAGGTAAGTCGATGATTGGCGATTTACGTAAGATGCTTAAACTATCGAGGGTCGGGTAATGGTGATAAAAAACCTGCTCAAATTTACCTTAGTATTTACCTTTACGGTGATATTAATGGGTGCCTACACTCGGCTGTCAGATGCAGGCCTTGGCTGCCCTGATTGGCCAGGTTGCTATGGTCATCTTGTGGTGCCTAGCGCGCCTGATGCAATAGCAAAAGTTGAGACTGCATTCCCAAATCAAACGCTAGAGCCTGACAAGGCGTGGCTGGAAATGATCCACCGCTATATCGCTGGCACTCTTGGATTACTGATTTTAACCATCCTTATCATCTGCTTAAAAAGAGCCGATGCGCCCAAAAAGCTACCCATACTGATTTCCGCCCTACTGCTCTTTCAAGCCGCCTTAGGTATGTGGACCGTCACCATGAAATTAATGCCCATCGTAGTCATGGGGCATTTAATTGGTGGCTTTAGTTTATTCGCTTTACTGCTACTGCTGTATTTACGTACCCGGCCACTGCGGATCCCTGATGGTGACACTTATGCCAGAAAACTCGCCCCCTTTGCCATGGTCTGCTTAATTGTACTGGCGGTTCAAATTATTTTGGGCGGCTGGACGTCATCGAATTACGCAGCATTAGCCTGTACCGCCCTGCCAATATGTGAAGGTAACTGGGTCGATAATCTGCAATTTGCTGATGCTTTTTCACCGTTTCAAGGGACACATCCAAGCTTTGAATATGGCGTATTGGAATACCCTGCCCGCATGACAATCCATGTTACTCATCGTATTTGGGGCGTGATTACCGCTGCCTGTTTAGTGTGGTTAGGATTTAAATTACTTAAAGCACGCTCACACACAATACGTAAAAGTGCTTGGCTGTTATTTGCCCTAGTGATCATTCAAGTGGGCCTTGGCATCAGCAATATTGTCATGCATTTGCCTTTAGGGATTGCTGTATCGCACAACGGCGGCGCAGCGCTATTGTTACTTACCGTTATTTTCATCAACTACGCGCTGTGGCGTAAAGCTTAAGCAAGGATTCTATTATGGCTAAATCTCTGTCTATACCAGCAAGCACCAGCAGCGCGCAATTACCTTGGCGCGCCTATTTTGAAATGACCAAACCCAAAGTGGTCGCCCTGATGTTACTGACAGTACTGGTGGGAATGTGCCTCGCATTGCCCGGCGCAGTGCCATTGCAGCCGCTTATCTTTGGCATGATAGGCATAGCCATGATGGCGGGGGCAGCGGCGGCTTATAACCACTTAATTGATCGCCGTATTGATGGCTTAATGGCGCGTACCTATAACCGCCCATTACCAAAAGGAAAAGTCTCGGCAATAAAAGCCATGACCTTTGCCACCTCTATCGGTTTAGGCGGCTTTGTTATTTTGTATACCTTAGTTAACCCGCTTACGGCATGGTTAACCTTTGCGAGCTTAATCGGATATGCCGTGGTCTATACCGCTTATCTTAAGCGTGCAACGCCGCAAAACATCGTGATTGGTGGCTTAGCGGGCGCAATGCCGCCGTTATTAGGTTGGACATCTGTCACCAATGAATTGCATGGTAATGCCTTATTACTGGTTATCATCATCTTCACTTGGACGCCGCCGCATTTTTGGGCGCTGGCGATTCACCGTAGAAAAGAATATGCCAAAGTCGACGTCCCAATGCTGCCAGTCACCCATGGGGTTGAGTTTACTAAAACTTGTATCTTGTTATATACCTTGTTACTGGCTATTGCCTGTTTATTGCCAGTACTGGTTGGCATGTGTGGCCCCGTTTATCTTGTGGGTTCAACCATTCTAAGTTGTGGCTTTATTTATAAAGCCTGGCAACTTAAGTATCACGACAAACCAGGGCTGGCGATGGATGTGTTTAAGTTCTCGATTTATCACTTAATGATTTTATTTTTAGTGCTATTAGTTGATCACTACTTATGGGTATAACTCGCTTTATCAGTGCTTATCGCCATGGTGAAGTTGAAGATAAAAACAGTGAACGTAAAGATAAAAATAATGGAGTGAATGAGTGAAAAAAATTATCGCGTTAGCTTTCATTATGCTGGGCTTAGGCGTCGCTGTTGCTACGCTTTTCCCTAGCCAAAAAAGTTCATCCGCAACAATCGCCACTGCCACTAAATCAAGGCCGGATCTGGCACTTGAAACAAGTTATTTGTTTGATAACCCAAGACCACTGGCACCTTTTAGTATGCAAGACCAATTGGGGAATACCTTTACCAATGAGCAGCTTTTAGGTAAGTGGAGTTTAGTGTTTGTCGGCTTTACTTCATGCCCAGATGTTTGCCCAACAACCCTTAATAAACTCAATGCCGCCTACCCAGAGTTGCAAGCAGTAAGCGACAATATTCAAGTGGTGTTTGTGTCAGTGGACCCCGCAAGGGACAGCCAAACTAAACGTTTAGATTACATCAATTTTTTTAACCGCGATTTCAAAGCCGTTACTGCCGATCACGCTCAGCTATTTCCTTTTACTCGTGATTTAGGTTTTGCCTACGCCATGGTTGGCGACGGCGAAGATTACCAAGTGGATCACAGCGCCAGCTATGTTTTAGTATCACCACAAGGGGAAAAGTTTGCAGTGTTTAAACCTAAAGCCCAACCCGGGAAAATACCACAGATTTTGAATAAAGAGCTGGTTGCGGATCTAAAGCAGATTATTGAAAGTGCTTAAGGTTTTTATATAGGTATTGAAATATAACAAAGCCTCAATATGAAAATATTGAGGCTTTTTGTTTTGACGAGGACTGATGTAGTAACTCATTTGTGGACAGAAATCATTTAGAGCTGAAACTCTGAAAGCAACGACTTCCATTAGGTAAAGTATGGCGACCTGATATGTGGTAACTTTTCAATAACGGGCACATACACGTAGGGCATAATGGCGAAGCCGTCCTGCGTGTATGCGTCCCAGCGAACGAAGTGAGTGAGTTTATTGAGTTGTTAGGTTTTTGCGCCATTAGCTATTTCCAACCTGAAGTAAACTCTAGTGAGATTTTGGTGTTTTCATAAGCTTCAGGGACATTTCCAATTTTCACGTTAACTCTATAGTTTTCAGTCCCAGAAGGAAAACAGTGAATATACATAACATCTGTCGTTGCTATTGGTTTAGAGGTTGGGTCGAAAGAAACAGCTCTATTTTTCACTTTTTCATCTAAATACTGATAGCGTGAATGCCATTCAAGGTCATTTGCCCATTGGGCCTCACCTAATTCAACCATTCTCAAATAATGAGCATTAAGGGGTGAGCTTCTATAAAAGTATGTAACATTACTTTTGCCGATTATTCGTACTTCTAGAGTTGTATCCAATTCATGAAATTTTACCGGCTTGTCATTTGACAACCTTACGCGAAGAAATGACGTACCGTGAGAGCCGTAACCGTTAATAGAAAAGCTATATTCACGATTTGAAGCGAAGTCTTTCTGCGGCAAAATTAAAGAATAATTCTTTAGGAACCATCCTGACTCGTTGTACTCACCATCGCCTTCATATCCACAGGCTGTGAGAAAAAAAGGCAAAAGTAAAATCCATTTTCTGTTCAAAGTGACTCCGTTTCCTAGAAACCTAACGCCTGCCGCAGCCGCTGCAAAGACTGGTGGTTGTTTTGCTGGTTTTTAGCAAAACAAGTGACAGTTTTTGCAGTCGGTTGCCGGCACTTGTGTACGCCCAGCATGGGCATGAACTAATGAGGTGAAAGTCCTCTGTAGGAAGATCACCGTTACTCTTTCTAAAAGAGAATAACATACTGTTATTAAACGTTAACTACTAGCGAATGGCAAGGGCTTATCCGCGAGGATTGGTCTGAAGGAAGCCGCTAGCAAATTTGCGAGCTGATGAACAAGAACATCATATGAGGCGTAGGCTAGAGATGAGTTGGCAGGGTCTGCCCCGCGAAGCAAGGGTACAAGACGACGAAATCACGTGATCTAATGGCCACCGTAAATGATGCAGCAGTGCAAAGAAAGTTCATGCTCTTATCTGGGGAGATCTGCTTAACTCGCGATCGGTCACTAACCAGTAAGGCTCTGGTTTATAAGTGCCTTGGCTTTTCAGCGTCATCGACTGAAAAGAGCGAATCAGATGGAAACCGATAGCGCATGACGGGGCAACTCGGCATGTGATTATGCAGAAGTCAGCAGACGTCATACGACTGCATGGATGCAGGAGGTAGAGCAACGCAGGAGCAGTTGCCGAGTAGCCCAACGCCCATCGTAATGGTTGGGATATGGTGAAGGCCTGAACATTTAGAAGAAGGAGGAGTCTTGTCAAACTTGTCGATACCCACTACGTCGCCAGACGATTACTATCAGCAGCGTATTGATCTGCAACCCGCCTTCAACAGCGATTTATTCCAGCAACTACTCGAACCTGAAAATCTACACCGAGCGTGGCATCAAGTTAAAGCCAATAAAGGCGCACCAGGCATCGATGGCATGACCATCGAAGCTTTCCCGCTTTGGATGCAACAAGG
>NZ_JAUORC010000041.1:0-29157 GCF_030547465.1 Shewanella sp. 5_MG-2023 | reverse complement strand
CAGTTTTATAAAAATGCTGATAGATACGCGGGCAATAGCTATGAGCAGGTTAATTAAAATCAACGACCAACAAATAAACATCGCTTAACCCTATTTTAGAAAAATGCTATAGTGCGCCCCAAAGAGCGATTAACAATAGAGTGAATAAGCCATGAGTTTTAAGGATTTACGTAGCTTCATTGATCACCTTGAAGCTAATGGTGAACTAAAGCGGATTAGTTATGCTGTTGATCCCAATCTAGAAATGACTGAAATTGCCGATCGCGTCTTGCGCTCTGGCGGCCCTGCGTTGTTATTTGAAAACCCAACCAATAACGACATGCCAGTTTTAGTGAATTTATTTGGCACTCCAAAACGTGTTGCTATGGCGTTAGGTAAAGACGACCCACTGGCTTTGCGTGAAGTGGGTGAATTGCTAGCTTTTTTAAAAGAACCTGAGCCGCCAAGTGGCTTTAAAGACGCTATTGCCAAAATACCTAAGTTCAAACAAGCGTTAAACATGCCGCCAAAAACAGTACGTAACCCACCTTGTCAGGAAGTGGTATTAACTGGTGACGAGGTGGATTTAACCAAATTACCGGTACAACATTGCTGGCCTGGCGATGTGGCGCCTCTAGTGACTTGGGGATTAACCATTACTAAAGGTCCGCGCCAAAAAAGACAAAACTTAGGGATTTATCGCCAGCAGTTATTAGGTAAAAACAAACTGATTATGCGCTGGCTTGATCACCGCGGCGGCGCATTAGACTTTAAAGATTTCAAAGAAAAACACCCAGGTGAGCGCTACCCTGTGGTAGTGGCATTAGGCGCCGATCCGGTGACTATTTTAGGCGCGGTAACCCCTGTGCCAGACTCAATGAGCGAATATGCTTTTGCGGGTTTACTGCGTGGTGAACGCACCGAAGTGTGCAAAGCCATCAGTTGCGACTTAGAAGTCCCAGCCACCAGCGAAATCATTTTAGAAGGCTATATTGACCCTGAAGAAATGGCTGAAGAAGGCCCTTATGGCGATCACACTGGTTACTATAACGAAACAGACAAGTTTCCAGTTTTTACCGTCACCCATATGACCCAGCGTAAAGATGCGATTTATCACAGCACCTACACAGGTCGTCCACCGGATGAGCCTGCCATGTTAGGTGTGGCGTTAAACGAAGTCTTTGTGCCGATTTTACGTAAGCAATATCCTGAAATTATCGACTTTTACTTGCCGCCTGAAGGTTGCTCGTATCGCATGGCAGTAATTTCAATTCGGAAGCAATATGCCGGTCATGCCAAACGGGTAATGATGGGCGCTTGGTCGTTCTTGCGACAGTTTATGTACACCAAATTCATCATCATCGTTGATGAAGACGTCAATTGCCGCGATTGGCAAGATGTGATTTGGGCGATTACCACCCGTATGGACCCAACAAGAGATACCGTAATGGTGGATAATACGCCGATTGATTACCTTGATTTTGCCTCACCTATTGCCGGTTTAGGTTCAAAAATGGGCTTAGATGCGACCAATAAGTGGCCAGGCGAAACTGACAGAGAATGGGGCACGCCAATTGTGATGGATCCAGCAGTCAAAGATAAAGTGGATCAAATCTGGGACGAATTAGGTATTGATGATAGCCCAACGCTATAATGCCCAGCTAAAGAGTTAACCCTCTACCCTACAAATAAAATAAAAACACCCTTCAAAGAAAGGGCTACCAAGGATGTTAGATGAACACCATTCGCTGTAAAGTTGAAAAGATCACCCCATTTAATGATGCTGTTTTTCAGGTCATACTTAAACCAGAAGTCCCTTTTGACTTCAAAGCAGGGCAATACTTATCCATCGTTATGGGAGAAAAAGACAAACGTCCTTTTTCTATCGCCTCTGCACCTAACGCTGATTTAATTGAGCTGCACATTGGCGCCGCGGTATCAGAAAGCTACCCAATGCAAGTGGTTGAGCGCCTAAAAAACAACGAGTTTATTGATATTGAAGCCCCTGCTGGTGAGGCTTTTTTACGTCAAGACAGCCAACGCCCTCGCATCATGATTGCTGGCGGCACGGGGTTTTCATACATTAAGAGTATTATTGAGCAGCAAATTGCTAGCGGCCATACAATAAAAACACAGTTTTACTGGGGTTGTCGTAACGAGCAAGCCATGTACTACCAAGACATTGCCCGCCAATGGCATGCAAACCATGAATGGTTAGAGTTTATTCCCGTTGTTGAAGAAGCGACAGCTAACTGGAATGGTAAACAAGCCAACTTGCTTGAGCAAATAAACCAAGATCATATCAGCTTAGTGGGTTACGACATTTATATTGCTGGCCGTTTCGATATGGTTGGCGCCGCCCGTGAAGTCTTTCGCGGTATGGGCGTAGAAGAAGCTCACTTATTCGGTGATGCATTCGCATTTATTAAGTAAGCTCATCTCATAAGCTGAGCAGTACATAAGTAATAGCACACTGCGTGCTCAGTAATACAAAAATGCCGACTTAATCAGTCGGTATTTTTTATTCAGCCCCGCCCTTTAAAGCCGTCATTAGCCTTGTGGTTCCGATATCAATTCATTACCATAATCGCCTCTTTTCTATTTTCTAGGCTTACTTAATAATGAAGTTATCTGTTTTAGACCAAACCATTTTTGACCACTTGTACCGTGATATCAAAGAATTTCGTAGCACCTTTGATTTGCCTATCGAAAATGCATCAAGTCTAGATGACAAAGCCGATACCCTGCACACTTCACTTATCATTGAAGAGCTCACAGAGCTTGCTGAAGCGGATTGCCGCGTTGAACAAGCTGATGCCATCGTTGACTCTGTTTATGTACTAATGGGGCGTTTAGTCCACTTAGGCGCAGCAAAAGTTAGTGACCGTCTAGAAATTAGTTATTTAATTGATTTATTACTGTCTGTTGCTAAAAACCGTGAAGTTAACTTCATTGAATGCTGGGATGAAGTTCACTCTAGCAACATGAGTAAAGTGTGTCGCAATGAGCAAGAGCTGAATGAAACCATTGCTCACTATGCTAAACAAGGTGTTGAAATCGTGGGCAGCACTAAGGGTGAATTCATCATCGCTAAATGCGCTAAAGATGTTGAAATGGCCGGTAAAGTGGTTCGCCAAGGTAAGGTATTAAAATCCGTTTATTACCGCCCAGCTGATCTCGAAAAATTAGTAAAAAACTAAACAACCACTAAATCAGTTGTTAACCAAAAAATGCGTCCACAGTGGACGCATTTTTTTATGGGTTACGTTTAGTGTAAATATGAATTTTTAAGCCGCTTCAGACTGCTCAATATCAGTTAGTGCCGCGACCACCTTTTCAGGTTCAGCCACATTAATATGCACCACAGTAAGCTTTTCAACTAACTGCCCTAACCCACCAAAATACCATTGTGGCACTTTAAAACGGATAGTGAGATTAGTCTGCTCGCCTCGCCCTATTGATAGTTCATCATCGGCAACTTTTTTGGCCACTTGATTCACTGCAACCGCTTCAATTTCGTTAATGTCGATCGCCATAAAGCCCCAAATGGCATTATTAACCACTAACCTGTTACGAATTCGATACATGGAATAACGGCGTGATATACGATAATTTGCCACCAGCATCACCAAGGTTAAACTGATGATTGAAGAGACGATAATCGCGGCTAACTCGCTCCAGTTAACCAAAATCATATAGCTGGCAACACAACTAGTGAAACAACCAATAAGCATTAATGCGAGATGCCAAGGCTTGGCACTCAATAACTTAATGTGGCTAATGGCTGCGGGGTGATGACGTGAAAACCATGGAATGGCGTAATACCAGTTAGTCGGCTCTCCAGCCACGATGAAGGCGATAAACAAAGCCTTTTCATCATCTGCGTATACCTCAACCGCACTCACTCGTGGATCGCCCTTTACCTTTCTGACCTTCAATAAGCCACGAATAATAGTAAACACTAAGTAAGCTTCAATGATCAATAACACCCCAACAATGGGGTAGCGTAGCCAAGCGACAAATTCAAAATAGTCAGCGATATCTGCCGGAAAACTTAACCTCGCTACCAAGCTGCTAGTACTTAAAATAATAATCAGCTTCCACCACTTTTGGCTGCCTTTTTTGATTATGCAGTACCAATACGCCAACGGAATTAAGCCAAAATAGCCAATAGCAATAAGACTTAACCTAAGTTCGTCATCAGTTGTAGCAAGGGATTCTGGGGTTAACTGCACGCCAATAGTAAACAGTACTATCGCAAAGGCTAAAAACAGCAGTCGGTACTTAACTATGGGTCTCATATAACAATCCTTGTTATTGTTCTATAACTTAAAATTATGTTTATAACTTATGTTTATGGCTTATGTTTATGACATAGGTTTATTGCTTAAATGTCTTATTTTTTGATAGAACTATTATTGCGCCTAATCAGTGACCACTAACCCCCGTTTTAGCATCAAACAGCCAGTCTAAGCCATAGATCGCCGACATCGGAAACGCCATACTGTGATTGGCTACAGGCATTAGCATTAACTTGGCATTGATACCTGAACCATTAGCTGCAGTTAAGCGATTTTTTTGTTGTAGCAGCTGATAAAATGACTTGGCATCTGCCACCATATCTTGCCCAAACTCGCTGTTTTCTGCCGTTTCTAACTCTCCGACACCAATAAATACATTGGCATTTATTGATTTAGTGATAAATTCCGGCTCGCGAAATTGCTTTAGTAACTGCTGGTTATCAAACCAAAATGGCGGACTCGCCAGTACATAGTTATTAAATAATGCGGGCTTATTACGTAAGATATAGGCGCCAAACAAGCCCCCTAACGCATGGCCAACATAGGTGTTTTGCCATGGCTGAGTGCGATAATGCTGATTCATATAAGGGATAATTTTATTGGCAAACAACTGCATGTGGCGCTGGGCCTCACCGGTGGCTTGGGTTCTGTTAGTATCAACTGACGGGGTGTAATCACGCATACGACTTGCTGCGGGGCTGCGGCCTTGCTGTCCTGATACTGCCACTAAAATAGCCTGCTGCATATCAGTACGGTCCATAGACAAACGAGTCACACCCGAGACCACTTGCAAGCTGTACACAGCATCAGTCATATAAATAACCGGATAGCTTTTTAGCTTATCAATTTGGTTATAGCTATTGGGCAGTTTGATATAAAGATTATAGGTGCGATCGCTATCCTCTACCTCAACCACTGTGGTATTCGGTATGGTAAAGCTTGCAAACGCGGCGGGCACCGCGCTTAAAAAGAGGCTACAGCATACGATACTGCGAAAAAGTATCATAAAGCGAGAAATGGTCATCAGCTATCCTTGTTGATGTAATTTTTCGCCCTATTCTACGCACTTATTGAAGAAAATAAATAATCTGCGCTCAATGCCATAAATAAAGCAAATCCGGCCCAGTTATTATTTAGAAAAGCCTTAAAACATGGCGCGCGTTCGCGGCCATAAATAAGCCATTGCTGATAACTGCTAAAGGCAATAAAGGTGCTAATGCCAATGCCATACAATAACCCACGTTCCGCTGACCAACCGGCCATAATAAAACACCCTAGGGCCGCTAACTGAAACGCGGCAATCCATTGGCGGTCGTATCGGCCAAATAAAATGGCTGTGGATTTAATGCCGACTTTTAAGTCATCATCTCTATCAACCATGGCATACATGGTGTCGTAAGCTACCGTCCAACACCAATTGGCAACAAATAACCACCAAGCTTCCATGGGCACATAACCTAGCTGCGCAGCGTAGGCCATAGGAATTGACCAGCTCCACACTATGCCTAAAAACATTTGCGGCATATTGGTTACCCGTTTCATAAACGGGTACATGATGGTTAAGATAATGCCGACAACCGATAGTTTTACCACTAGCGGATTTAAAAATAATACTAAGCTAAACGCGATTAATGCCATCACCACAAATAATATCAGCGCTTCCTTACTGCTGATTTCACCTGAGGCTAAAGGCCGCATCTTAGTGCGCTCAACATGGGCATCAAGTTTTCGATCTGCAAAGTCGTTAATCACGCAACCACAAGCACGCATAACGACCACCCCTAGCATAAAGATGATCAACACCTTCACATCAGGCATGCCACCCGCTGCAAGCAATAACGCCATTAAACACGGCCACATTAGCAACAAGGTACCAATGGGCCTATCAAGGCGCGTTAAGCGTTTATAAACCGATATTTTTTGTTGTAACGTCCATGAGACTGCTGACATGGTTTACTTCACTCCTGCAGTTGAAGTTGTATCACTTCTTATTTGTCATCTCGCATAACCCACGAGTGACTTTATTATTTCGCTTAGAATTATGTCCGCTCTAGTAAAAAATTACCCTAACACGCTTCAAGTTTTGCCAATGAAACCAGTAACCATTTGCTACCAAAGTCTGTAAAACTGACTTGAACACGCGCTTTATCTGCTGTGCCTTCAAAATCTGTCACTATGCCTTGGCCAAATTTAAAGTGTTTTACTTTTTGACCCACTTTAAAGCCACTGTCATTGGCAATAGATTGTCTTGGCACATTAAAACGGCTGCTCATTTTAGGCGCTGACACTGACGCTTTCATGCGAATTTCTTCAACATACTGGCTGGGGATTTCACCAATAAAACGCGATGGACTGGCATAGTCCTCACGGCCATAAATGCGGCGTGACTCAGCATAACTGATATACAATTTTTGCATCGCACGAGTCATGCCTACATAACAAAGACGGCGTTCTTCATCTAAACGATCACCTTCATCTAATGCCATTTTACTTGGAAAAATACCTTCCTCAACCCCAGCCATAAACACCACTGGGAACTCCAAGCCTTTAGCTGAATGCAAGGTCATTAGCTGCACGGCATCGGTAAACTTGTCTGCTTGGCCTTCGCCCGCTTCTAATGCTGCGTGAGATAAAAAGGCATTTAGCTCGCCCATATCTTCAAGTTCTTCTGGCATTTCAAAACTGCGGGCAGCGGTGACCAGCTCATTTAAGTTTTCGACTCGTGATTGGGCTTTTTCGCCTTTTTCGGCTTCGTACATAGCCCGTAGCCCTGAACGGTCAATGACCTTGTCGGCCATACCATATAGACTCATATCGGCAGTATCAGTGCGCATGCCAATCACTAAATCCATAAAGCCATTCACGGCATTGGCAGCGCGGCCAGTAAGGACTTTTTCTTCAATTAAGCGCAAGCTTGCCTGCCACATAGTCATTTCTTGCTGACGTGCGGTTGAGCGAATGATATCAAGGGTACGATTACCAATACCGCGAGTTGGGGTGTTAACCACCCGTTCAAAAGCAGCATCATCATTTTGATTATTGATAAGACGCATATAACCCATGGCATCTTTAATCTCTTGGCGCTCGAAGAAACGCAGGCCACCGTAAATTCGGTAAGCTAGCCCTTTATGGAGTAAGGCTTCTTCTAATACTCGCGACTGGGCATTGGAGCGGTATAAAATGGCACACTCTTCTAACTTGCCGCCGTTATTTTGCCACTCAGCCATTTTGCCAACAATAAAGCGCGCTTCATCCATTTCATTAAAGGCGCAATAAACCGCAATAGGCTCACCCGCATCGTCTTCAGTCCACAGTTTTTTACCTAAACGCTCAGGGTTGTTGGCAATTAAATCATTGGACGCATTAAGGATATTGGCTGTGGAGCGATAGTTTTGCTCCAGCTTAACCGTGGTGGAACCTGGGAAATCGGTTAAGAATTTATGTAGATTCTCAACTTGGGCACCGCGCCAGCCGTAAATAGATTGATCGTCATCGCCAACAATCATCACATTGGCTTCTTTGCCTGCCAGCACTCGGATCCACGCATATTGAATGGCGTTGGTATCTTGGAATTCGTCCACCAAGATATGCTTAAAGCGTTCTTGATAATGGGCTAATACATGGGGCTTATTGAGCCACAACTCATGGGCGCGCAATAAAATTTCAGCAAAATCAACAAGGCCAGCTCGGTCGCAAGATTCTTGATAAATTTTATAGATGTTTAATAAGTTTTGCTCAATAGGAAAGCCACCCGCATCGATATGCTTTGGGCGTAAGCCTTGGTCTTTTTTGCCATTAATGTAACCTTGGCACTGACGCGGCGGATATTGCTTGTCATCTAAATTGAGACTTTTAAGAATACGTTTTAATAAACGTAACTGATCGTCAGAATCAATAATTTGGAAGCTTTGGGGTAAATTGGCATCTTTAAAGTGAGTGCGCAGCAAACGATGGGCTAAACCGTGGAAAGTACCAATCCACATACGGCCCATGTTACTGCCAACCACTTTCTCAACCCGCTCACGCATTTCTGCGGCGGCTTTATTGGTAAAGGTTACCGCAAGGATAGAGTATGGACTTTGTTGTTCGACCTGCATAAGCCAAGCAATACGATGGGTTAATACCCGAGTTTTACCACTGCCTGCTCCAGCTAAAACTAACATGCTTGAAAGCGGTGCGCCCACTGCTTCACGCTGCTTTGCGTTTAGGCCGTCTAATAATGATGATACGTCCATTGGTCCTCCCAAAAATCAAGCTGGAAGTATACCAGTTCCTAGGCGGCTGCGACTAGGAACTGTAACGGATTCTTTATGGGGATTTTATTGTGATGACTTGTGAGCTAAGTAGCGGGCTGAACTAAAACCACTGCGTAGCAATTTAAGCAATCTCAGCGGCCACTACCGAGATTTCAACCAATAATGCCTCACGGGCCATTTTAGCGGCAACACAAGCTCGAGCAGGGGCGTAACCTTCAATGACCCAGGCATCCCATACCGCGTTCATTTCAGCAAAGTAAGCCATATCTTTTACGTAAATGGTTGCCGATAACATATGCTTTTTATCACTGCCCGCCTGCAGTAATAAGGCTTCCACTTTGTCCAACATGGTTTGGGTTTGTTCGGTGATGTCTTTAGTGGCATCTTGGCAAACTTGGCCACATAAATAGATGGTGCCGTTATGTTTGACAATCCGGCTCATACGGGTTTTAGTTTCAATTCTTTCAATGCTCATGGTGCGCTCTTTTAATCTGTTAATGTCGCTATTATCAGTTAAGTCAGCTCACAATGACAACTGAGAAAATATCGCTATCCACTAACTCGCGCATTTAAGCAAGCTGTTAATCAAAAATAAAAATGCCTTGTCAGCAGTATCTGGCTAACAAGGCATAAGATTGAAATACGATTGATTATTTGAATATTAGTTAATCACTAAGACTTGTGGGTCATTGGTTAAGCTATGACTCCACTGCTGATAGATAGGCTCACTGCCATCATAAAACCATACCACTGCCATTAATGCTCGTTGATGGTTGGCCACCAATAACTCTTCAGACAATGCGCCTTCATCAAGGGCGCCACGTAATAAGCAAGATTCAAAGTTCACGCTCACTTGGGTGCCATTTTGCTGATAATCGTCACACAATGAAAAGTAACCACGCTTACTTGATGCGAGCTGCACATCAATGCTTAAAGTAAACGCCGCTTGTAGATCAAAATCGGCATCAACCACCAAGTCATCAATTGAGGTTGCTGGCGGCGTTTCTGGCTCTGTAGGTGTTTCAGGTTCCGTTGGCGTCTCAGGTGTCGTTGTCTCTGGTGTTGTATCTGTCGTGGTATCTGGTGTTGATGTCGCAGGTGTTGTCACCGCAGGCGTCGTTGCTGGTGCAGGCGAGCTATCATCGCCACCACCGCCGCCACAGGCTGTTAAAAAGCTTAATGATAGAGCCATGGCTAGGCTAGTGGCTCTTTTAGTCCCTATTTTAGTGCCTGTGTTACAAGCCGTGTTAATGCCTGTTTTCATGCCTGTGTTAATGGCATTCTTCGCTGTTAATAACGTATTTGCTGCCACTTGAGTTTGAGTTAATGTATTCATAATATTCACCTTAAAATTCCATTTCTTGCTTAAATTGATTGATTAAATTCACACTAATTACTGTCAGGGTTAATCCTTAAACAGTAGCGAGTCAGTGGCGGTCAAATACCAATAAGGTTTGGTCTCACCGCTGGCATCTGCAGCAAACTCAATAAACTCAACATAAGCGGCATCAACACGTTGTAGCTCTGCAGGGTGCTGCCATGTATCAGGCACCTCAATTGCCCAACTCATACCATTTTGGTCTTGGAAATAGTGCCCTTGTGATGCCGTTGAAGCATCGTCATGCATCCCTAAAAATCGCGTATCAAATTTATCGGTTGGGGCTTTGTTTTTCAGATGGATCTCTAATTTACGTCCTGGGTTTTTGCCATCAGTAATATTCTTAGCCGCTAGGCTATGATCCGTACCTGGAGTGGCAAAAATGAATGGGTCATAGGGGAACTCAGGCATATCATCAACATGTACCGCATCAACAAACGGCACTGTCATTTGCCATGTTGCGCGGTATTGGGTGCCGCAACCCGGTTCAGTTCTGAAATATTGACAGCCATTACCCGCACTGACGTGTTGCCATAAGTCTTCAGTAAATAACAGCACCGCATTGGTTTGCCCGTCTTCAAGTGGTGAGCTGGTCTGCTTAACCCCTTGGGCGCTCCACTCAATGGCTGACTCTTGCACATTGCCGCGGCCAATATCATGTAATTGCACCGCAAAGCCATTGTGATACCAAGCGCCCATTGCCACTAATTGCGCATCAAAGCCCACGCGACGAACCATGTCATTTTTACTGTATTGGCTAATACGTAACTGCATCACCACATCGTTCATATCAAAGTCACCTTGAAAAGGGTATAAATCCTCATAAGCTAACGTGGTGTATTCTGACGATGAGGGGTAATAGCTGATAGTGATGCCGGTTTCAGTGACAGTGATTGGATAATCTTCCACTTCACCATCACTGACACCACCGGTTGGTAATAAGCTGGCCTCTGAGCTCAAACGAAAACGTGACCAGGTTGCGCCAGTTTTAGCCCAATTAGGTACGTTAATCGTCACAGTTGATGTGCCGCTACTCACTGAGCGGGCAATAATCACTTGGTCTTCACTATCAAACTGACCATCTTGGCCCCAATCAATCCAGCCGTTAATATAAGCACCATCCCCTTCTACTGTGATTAATAACACCGCCTCTTCACCCACTTCAAAACCGGTTGGCATGCTGATACCATCTTCATCATCAATACCATCACTTTCATCATCAGATAACGGCGCAGGATAACCGTCGGACTCATTATCAATAACACTGCCTAATGACATGCCGGCAACCATATTATGGCGGGCACCATTTGAATCAATTAGGGTACCGTAACTGTCTGGCGCATCACCAAAATCAACATTGTCTCCCACTGGCACTTCTGCTAATGCACAACGAGCACCATCATTTGAAGAAGATGACGGCCCGTATGAAAACAACTCTGCGGTAGGGTTATCACTTTCAACGTTGACCTTATACACATTGCCATCGCCGTTGTTACTTAAATAAAGGTTGCCATTAGGGTCAAAAAACTGCGCTCCAAAGGTAAAGCTACCACTGCTTTTAGTAATAACGGTTGCTAAGGTTTCAGCGGCACCTGTTGCAGGGTCAATCTTGAGTAATTTGCCTGTGCTGCCGTTAGTCACTGCGTATAAAAAGCCGTTGCTTGGATGAAAGGCAAAATCTGTTACGTTGTAAGTGGCATTGGTTTTACTGCCTGGGACAATGTTCATTGGGTGATTATTGCCATCTAACGGCACAGTAAATAAGCCTTGGTTTTTACGGTAGCCGTACCAAACGTTTTCATTGATGGCGACATCACCTACGTAGAAGTTACCCGCTGCAGCAGCTGAGCTGTCTTTTACGATCGTTAGTGGCTCAACTTGGTAATCTTCACCCACCTTACCCACAGTGCCATGCTGATAATCCCAGCCATAAAGGTAATTATCTGTGTAGCTGAAACCAACACCATTAAATCCTTTGGTCAGTCCCATATCAGACGACAATACCGAATAACTACCGGTACCAAGTTCAACTCCAAAGGTTTTTGGAATGCCTGCTGGCGTTTGAATGATGAATGCTTCGGTAGGACAGGCGTTGAATGGCTCAGCGGCATTGGTATTAGCACTGAACAAAGCCATGCTAGTACCAATAGCAATACTGCTTAAACCAAGAATATTGATGATTTGAGAGTGAAGTGGTTTCACGTTAACTATTGTTGTGTTTAATGTTTGCATATTGGCATCTCGCTATTCGTTATCAGGATGTACTGGGGATAATGCATAGTGGATGCCAACCTTTATTACCATTTAAATACAATGGCTTACATTAAAGGCAAGATTATATCTCAATGCTAAAATGCATTCTGCAACGCATTCTGAATTTGAGAGTTTGTGATTTTAAAGGTTGAGAATGCTTTGAATTAGTTCGATATGTATTGTTCCAAACTTTGTTTGGATTAACGTCGTGGCTTTTCTTTCTGTATTTCCAAACTCCGTTTGGATGTAAATCATGGGTTTTCGTCAACAGCAGATTCATGTGGCTGATGTACACTATTGTTTCAAACTACGTTTGGATTAAGATCGTGGGTTTTCCACCCACACCCGACCAAAAGGGTATCAACAGCAATACCCTCTTGGATCACCCTGCCGCCCCAACGAAAAATGCTGAAAAGCGCATGTTTTCAAGGGGGATTGATCCAGCTTTGGACTTCGTTTGTTGCTAACTTCGGACCCTGTTTATTATAAAGAGTGAAAATGCTAACGCTTCCGACGGGCTCTGAAGTAAATGGATTTACAAATGTCACGATGGCAGGGATGCCAAAGAGTGACCGTGGCCCAACGAAAGCTAGCTTGGCATCCATGCCTAGTTCACGGCCTTTTCTCAATGTCCTCAATTCATATTAAGCATAGTAGGTTGTGAATCTAGTTAGTTACAAACATGGTCAAATCGAAGCGGTGACAATTCGGGTGTAAGCGCGGCTGTGACCGTCCATGACATGGACGTCATGGCCGAGCTTTCAGGGACGAACTTGCAGCGTGTCACAGTCGTGCTTGCACATAAGGTCGCTCTTTCACATCTGACCCATAGGGATTTGGGAAATGTCATGATAATGTCGGGAACATTATTGACCATGTGATCGCGACATTCCGTTCATCCTGAACATCCCAGCGGCAGGCAATGGATTAGATTGAAGTAATGGACTTAGATAAGCTAGCCAACAAAAACTAAGTAAAACATTGAACTAGGCTCATAAGTTATATTAAGGTAGAACCACTTAAGGACAGAGTTAGCTAACCTCGAACGCAATCTTCGAGCACGCCATTTAGGGAAGAAAAAGCCATTAAATAATGATGTGCCTATCAACTCCCTTATAAAGTTTACTCTGACCACACTAGTTAAGGAGTTTTCATGGGTAGCATACATAATTACTATTTAGTTGGGTTCATGCTCTTATCCGCAATTTTAAATGCATTCATAGAAAATGAGAGTATCGGAATAAAGTTACTTTGCTTACTTTTATTATTCACAACTTTCATCTTTGCCTCTCTCTTTCATTCTTTAAAGGTTAAAGTTGCAAAAGAGAAAACGACGAACAAAGCACACATAATAAGCTGATTAATAGGAAAATTTAACTATTCACCCCTCAAAATTTTAGCCAACTATTTTTTGCCAATTAGTAGGGCTTTAGGAGATTTGCGATGATTTCATATCAATCAACAGCCGATCTTTATGCATCGGCAGATATTACATTTAAAAACATGCGCTCATATTATGAACACTATTCTGTAAATTGGGAACAGTCTAAGATACATGAGCAAATTGTTGACCTAGAAAACTGGGACATTCTTTACAACGCTTCGGTCGTGGGTGCAATTCGTTTAGCCTTTGATAATGATGGGTGTTATATCCGAGATTTACAGGTTAGTGAAAAATTTCAAAATAATGGTATTGGTGCAGCAGCCCTAACAGAGTGTGAACGGTTAGCAATTAAAGCTGGTGTAAATAAACTTAGGCTACGAGTTCTCAAAATTAGTCCTGCATATCATCTATACATTAAGAATGGCTTTGAGGTAGATAAAGAAGAAGATAGGTTCTTTTATATGTCGAGAAAAATCTCCTAACAAGAAATTAATCACATTAACCATTTAACACTCAACCACGCTTATCTTCCAATAGCTGCACAAATAAGCTTTTCCATGCTTGTTGAAGCTGCAGCCATTGCTGAGTACGCCAATCATCGATTTGGGCATACTGCTGTTTTTGACCATGATTGTCGACTTGCTCATGAACGTAAGCAGGCACATGGCTTGATAATAGAGCGCTTGATGAGTTAACACTCGATAAGTAACGCTCAATAGCATCGGCCAGTGAGTTAACAAATTGCTTATCATCTTGGCCGCCAACCTTAGCCTCAACGATATTACCCATGTTTTGCAGTTGATGCTGACGAATTTGATCCCCCAAACCATCCACATCGGTTGAGATAATGGCTTTACTCATTGCCATAGATTCAATAAATACTAAACCAAAAGGCTCCCAGCGTGATGGAATAATTACCCCGTCACATTGGTCTAAAAAGCGAGGCACATCGTCAACCTTGCCCACCAGCTTTATATTATCAAGCTGAGAAACTAACTGTTGTAGCAAAGGTAATTGCTCACCTTCACCGGCTAACAATAATCGACACGGTGACTTAACCTGATGCATGGCTTTGAGTAATAAATCAAAGCCTTTTTGTGGATGAAATCGGCCATAGGCGGCTAACACAGGAACCCTATGATTAGCGTTTTTTGGGGAGTGGCTTTTGTTGGCGATAAAATAGCTTAAGTCTCGCCCCTGCCCTAACTGAGCGATTTTGTCTGCAGGTAATAGCTTATTAGCTAGCATCCATCGCTGCTGTGAGGGTGAAATGGACACCACTTTATTCATTAACCGATAGCTTAATTTCAGCATGAAATAGAAACGTTGCGGATGTGCAATTTGATGGCGAACAAATTGTTCGCTGTAGTGATGTTCTTGCAGGATAAATATGATCTTAGGATGACGCAATCTGAGCCATGCAATATTTAGCAGTTTGCGCCAGTTTGAGGCGCCATGAAAACAGACAATATCAGCGTCCAATGTCGTATTCTGCCAACGGCTAAAATCCAGCTGACGAATGTCAAATTCAAATGCCAAAGTGAGGATGTCAGAGCCACACAAACTGTGCAACGCAAAATTAACGCCGCCCATATTAGGGTCATCGACACAATGCAAAATTCTCGCTTTCACTCTGACTCCTTGAGCTATCAATAACCGGCTTATTAAATTAAAGCACTGTTAAAACAATATACTTGTCTCAGTTAAATCGCAAAATTTACTACGCGTTCAGCTTCAGTCCGTCGTTAAATACTTTTGCTAAATACATAATGTTAAATACATAAAAAAAGAGGCTAAACTTAGCCTCTTTTAATTAAATTTTACCACTAACAATTATTTGGCTTTCTTATTATCTTCCAGACCCATGCTATCCATCCAATAATCAAAATTAATCATATTGCCGGGTAACACCACACGGTTATCTTTATCTTTTAAGCCATCAAGCTGTTTGAGGTATTGTTCACCTAACTGCAGTCTTAAGGCACTCTGACCGCCGGGTTTAGAGATCACTACCGCCAAGCGCTCAATGGATTCTGCAGTGGCTTTAGCAAGCGTTAAAATCTCTTCGCCTTTACCTTCAGCCTCATTGATACGGCGCTGCATTTCACCCTCTGAGCGGTTAATGGTTTCAGCCATCACACCTTCTGAGCGGTTAATTTTACTCTGCTTGTCACCTTCACTTTGGGCTAATAATGCACGGCGCTCACGCTCAGCATTAACCTGCATTTCCATGGCGTTTTTAACGGTTTCTGGTGGGGTAATGTTTTTAATTTCATAACGATGCACTCGAATCCCCCAAATCGCGCCAGCTTCGTCCAGCACTTGTACGACCTTGGCCGAGATAATGTCGCGCTCTTCAAACGTGCGGTCTAAATCTAAGGTACCAATGACTGAACGTGTGGTAGTTTGCGCTAATTGAATCGCCGCATAACGATAATCTGTTATACCGTAACTGGCTTTAACGGGATCGGTAATCGAGATATAAATGACGCCGTCTACTTCAACGTTAACTTCATCGCTAGAAAAACACTCTTGCGGTGGCACATCGATAGTTTCTTCTTTTAGGTCATGGATATAGGCCACTTTATCAACAAAAGGCACTAAAGCATGAAAACCGGCATCTAAGGTGCTGTGATATTTACCTAGTCGCTCAACAATGTAAGCTGACTTAGTGGGTACTAAGCGGATAGATTGGAATAATTTCAGCACAAAAATAACAAAAATCACCCCCCAAATACCCATAACAATTAAATCGGTATCAATTCCATTCAACATTAGCGTGCTCCTTTTACTGGGCTGTTAGTTACGGCATGGGTCACTTGCTCCATCCCTTCAAAGAAGCCTTCTAACTTGGCCATTTCAGCAGGCACCACTGAGACTTGTGTTTCAGTTAAAATGTCACCCACTTGGCTAATAAACTGCTCTTTCAGCATCATATTCATCGCATCGTTACCACCTTGGTTAGCCAGTGCGGTGCAAATCATATCCATGCCTTCAGCTTTCGCTTTGGCAATAATGGTAATTTCTTGGCCAGAGCCAATCGCTTCATTAATGCGTTTTCGCTTTTGCCCTTCTGAGAGGTTAATGGCCTCTTGGCGCTCACCTTGAGAGATATTAATCATGGCGTCTTTTTCAGCATTGGCTAAAGTGATTTCAGCCCGTTTTCTACGCTCAGCTTCCATCTGTTTTTCAAGGGTGTGGATCACGTGTATTGATGGGGAGATATTTTTAATCTCATAGCGAAGCACTTTAATGCCCCAAGGATCTGACGCTTTGTCAATTTCACGAACAATAGACTCGTTCAAACTGTCACGCTCTGAAAAGGTTTGCGATAGGGTCAATTTACCAATTTCTGAACGCATGGTGGTTTGCGCGAGGTTAACCGCAGCTTTACGGTAATTTTCGATACCGTAACTGGCTAACTTGCCATCCATCACTTTAAGGTAGACCAAACCATCAACTTCCAGCTGGGTGTTATCTTTTGAAATACAACTTTGTGGTGGTACATCTAGTACTTCTTCACGAGTATCGTGGCGATAAGCTACCCGATCAACAAATGGCACTAAAAAGTGAAACCCTGGTTGTAATACGGTTCTAAATTTACCTAAGCGCTCAATCACATTGACCTCTCGCATCGGTACAATCAACATCAATTTATATAAGATAAAAAATATAAATAAAATGGCTATGGTTAGTTCAAACATATGTCCCCTTCCTTTTGCAAAACATGTTCAGGTAGCGTAGCCCCCTATACATGACTTAATTCCTTTACTCAGTTGGCACTCTGTGTGGTGACCAAATCAATAAAACCTAATTCTGCTATTTTGTGACTAATCTTGTTTATCAGTGAAGCTTTCGCCCATTAACTCAGTTTCTGCATATGGCTCAACCACTAAGGCAATATTATCTCGGCAAATAATTCGCACTTTAGTGCCTGCTTTTATTTCAGTGCCATCCCCTAGTGCTGACCACTCAGTACCAGAAAACAACACCCGACCGGTTTTTTCACCCGGGCCAATATCAGCTTTAACTGTGACAACTTGATTATATAAATCCATTTCCTCATCGGTATTATCCACATGCTTGTCACCACCAATCATTTTTTGGGTGATATGGCGAAAACTAAGCAATAGAACCATTGAGGTGATAAACCATAAAGTGAAGCTTTGCGCGGTGCCATCGACGATACCGGTAAATAAGGCTGCGGCCACAATGACACAGGCTGCACCTAATAAAATGACGATGCCACCGGGAACAATAATTTCCGACAACATCAGCCCTATACCGACGATTAACCAGATACTGGTTGGATTAGAAAATTCCATATACCCCCCTGTAAAAACGTTATCATATGTTCCTTTAAGCTATAAAACCCGAACTTGGATAAGGTTTTATAGAGCTGATAACTTTAAATTGATAACTACTACACAGTGGTAATAGTGGTGCTACCTCAAGCACAGGATATGGGCACTCTTTAACCCATATATTGGTCGTCAGTATCACGACATATTATGTCAACAATACAGGATATTGATGATATTGCAATCATATTTCATTGCTAAAGCTTAGCAGTAACTGTATAAAAATCGGATAAATCAATAAAAAGAAGGTAATAAAAAAGGTGCCTAAGCACCTTTATATTCAATTAGTTAAATATATTAAGCTAATAGTTTTTTCGCAGCTGCAACCACAATTGCAACCGCGCTGCCTTCGGTTTTCTTCATCATGGCTTCATCAGGAATTTCTTGCTGGGTACGATTAACGATAACCCCAGCAACACACGCTGCGCGCCAGCCTTGTGTTGCACACATAGTAAATAGCGTTGCTGACTCCATTTCGTAATTCAGTACGCCCATAGCTTGCCACTCTTGCATTGAGCCCACAAAGCGGCTGGTTACACGTCCTGAGACCGTATCGTAACGTTCTTGGCCTGGGTAGAATGTATCAGATGATGCTGTGATACCCACATGAGGCTCTTTGCCTGCGTCACGACATGCTGCCACCATAGCGGTAGTACAGTCAAAGTTAGCAGCCGCTGGAAACTCAAGTGGGGCAAAGTGTAAACTGGCGCCATCTAAGCGCACTGAAGCTTGCGTGACAATAACATCACCGACATTTACATGTGGTTGAATCGCGCCAGTGGTACCAACGCGTAAGAAAGTCGTCACACCTAGTTGTGCTAACTCTTCTACTGCGATAGATGTTGATGGTCCGCCAATACCTGTTGAACATACGACAACCGCTTTGCCATCAATATAAGCAAGATAGCTGGTGTATTCACGGTGACTTGCTAAAAAAGTCGCATTTTCCATTAATTCGGCGATGCGCTTAACGCGCTCAGGATCCCCTGGAACAATCGCTAAGGTTGCGCCATCAAGCATTTGCTTGGTTAATCCTAGGTGAAATACGTCGGCCATATTGAAAACCCCTTTCATATTTGAAGATATCATTCTAATTGTGACGACTGTAACCCACAAGCCACGCTATGAAGGTTAACTGGGTCACATAAATTCTGTTATTAAACATTCGAGTGATGATTAAAAATTACAAATGTAACTAACATCACTAATTTACAGCACCATAAATCAGCAAAGGCTAAATAGCCAATTTTAGTTGATTATAAAGTTTTTGGGGCAATCAATTAATTATTGATCCCGGTCACATTACCTACAGCCAAGTAGCGCTAATTTGTAGTTAACATTAGATAAAAGGAGTAAGTCGATGTTTCCAGAGTACCGTGAGCTAATCAGTAAACTTAAAACCTCAAATGCCCATTTCTCAAAGATTTTTGATGAACATAATCAGCTAGATGAGCAGATAAAACATCATGAGCAGCATTACAGTAGCGATAGCACCCCAGAGCTGAAAATACTAAAATCAAAGAAGCTGCATTTAAAAGAAGAAATTTTTACCATGCTGCAAAAGCAGTAATGGCTATTGCGTATTAATCGCCAATATTGGCGATCAAAAAAGGACGCTTGAAGCGTCCTTTTTGTTGGCTCATGTAAACCATCTGTTTAGCGAGAGCAGTTATTTTACGGCGCTAAGTGCTTTGATTAAGGTTTCGTTTGAATCAAAGTTCTCGATGCTAACAACGGTTAACTTATCTAGGGTCACCATAGTGGCCATATCTTCTTCAGTAGGCCAGTTTGCAGTTGCATCACCTTCACGATCTAACCCCATAGCAAACGGTAAATCCTTCATTTGGGGGATAGCCACAAAGCGAGCAATCAATGATGGCATACCGCTGATATCAGCAATATACACCAAGTTTGCAGGTTGCTGCTCTGCTGTTGTTGCTTCTAATGCCGCTTGAATGAATTCGCCACCTTTCATGCCGCGACTAAACAAAACCACTTGAGTTTGCTCATTAACCACTAGCGGTTGTTCAAATTGATCTTCTAAGGTAATTGGCTCAATTTTATCATTCACGACAAACACATTCGCCTGTGCTGAAGCCATAAAAAGTACACTAACTGCAAATAAAAGCGCTTTCATGTTATTTTCCTGAATTAAGTGATAAGCCCTTATTTGAAATGACAAATTGTTTGGGCATTTTTGCTAATAAGGTCTTAAATTAAAAATAGCCAACTCACTATACTCGAATCTGTGATTCGACTTTATTACATTGGATTAGAATCATGATGCACCTCACGGATTAATACAGACTTAATTATTCGCAATAACAGAGGTTTCAACAATAAAGTAGCGACAGCAATAAGTGTTAATTAATTGCAAAAATGACTTTATTACCATTGGAATATCACGCATTATTTCTCTGTTAATTCGTCAAAAATAAGAACATCATCATGAATGAAACAAGCTTAGATCAAGAACTGCAGCAAATACAGAATGTCTACGACCTTCTTACTGAATTTATTGTGCAATACAGCTTTCAAATTGTTGGGGCTGTCATCATCTTACTTATCGGTATCTGGATAGCGAATAAAGTATCGAACTTCGTTGTTAGCCAATTTGAAAAGCACAATATTGATGTCACCTTGGGCAATTTTGTCTCCAATCTGGTGAGGATTTGCATCATTGCGATGGTGGCGATCATTTCGCTAGGGAAACTCGGTATTAGCGTCACCCCAATGGTGGCCGCAATTGGTGCCGCATCATTAGGTGCAGGTTTAGCACTTCAGGGGATGCTGGCCAACTATGCTGCTGGGGTCACCATTATTGTTACCCGACCTTTTGTTATTGGTAACACCATTGAAATTAAAGGTGTGGCTGGAGTGGTAAAACAAATTCAGCTCGGCTTAACCATATTAACCAATGAAGAAGGCGAGTTAATCAGTATCCCTAATAAACATATTGTCGGTGAAATACTGCATAACTCTCATGAATATAAGCTAGTCGACACTCAATTTAATATTGATTATCAAACCGATCCCCAGCAAGTGATTAAATTGATTTCAGATGCTGTCATGAGCCATGGAGGCGTCAGCCAAACGCGCACTCCACAAGTGGGCATTAATGATTTCAACAGTATCGGGATGGAAATCGGTGTGCGTTATTGGGTGCCAACCAATAGCTATTTTGAAGACAAGTACCAAGCGAATTTAGCCATAATCAAAGCGCTTAAATCAGCAGATATTACGATTCCATGTCCAGTAAGGGAAATACATTTACAACAGTAACTTAGCTGTTTTTTAAACATAACCTCCGATCTCACTCAGCCATCTAGCCTCATATTTGGCTGAGTGATTAACAACTTCAGTTCGATTATCCCTTCGATTACTTTCGAGAATATTTACCTTTAAAAGTCATGCTTAATTTACTAAATGTCGTCAAAACTTGACACGACGCTTTTTTAAACACATAGTTAAGTCAAGCTCACTTTACATAAAGACAAGTTAGATTGAATTTTAAATCGATATTGATAAAGGATTAGTTTATGAGTAACTCAATAGAAAATGATTGGAAACAGCGCAACAGCGTCAATACCAAACGTTTAGCCAAATGGACCGCTGCATGGGTCATCACACTCGCGATATCGACTTTTGGTCCAATGTTTATTTGGTCGCAACATGACATCATTACCGCCGCTGCGATTGGATTTAATTTTTTGGTCGGTATCGGGATGATTTTCGCTAATAAAAAACACCTAGCTTCCCTTGATGAACTACAACAAAAAATTCAGCTTAACGCCATGGGGCTGAGTTTAGGCGTCGGATTAATTGTGGGCATCAGTTATTCAACGCTCGACACCACAGGGCTGATTAATGCTCATGCAGAGATATCTCACTTAGTCATCATCATGAGTTTGACCTACATGGTGGGGATAATTTTAGGCAATAGGAAGTACCGATGAAAAACAGATTAAAAGTACTTCGCGCAGAACGGGACTTAACCCAAGCACAACTGGCAGAGTTACTGAGCGTTTCCAGACAGACTATTAATGCTATTGAGAAAGGAAAGTTTGATCCAAGTTTGCCATTGGCATTTAAAGCGGCGCGCCTTTTTGGTTTAACCATTGAAGATATCTTTCAAGATGAGGCATAACCTGCCTCTTCGTCAGCTCAATACCACTCAGGCCGTTAAGGTTTTATGCATAAATAGGCTGCTAGGGTCATTATCATAATCAGCAAACTTATCGCCAATGTCAAAACCAAAGCTTTGATACAATTGCCTTGCGGGTTTAAAAAAATCCATTGAGCCGGTTTCTAGGCTTAACTTCTCATAACCCTGACATTTAGCAAACGCTAGCATATGTTGCAGTAAGTGCTTAGCAACACCTTTACCGCGATGTGCATTAGCAACCCGCATCGACTTTATTTCACCGTGGCTGGCAGTTAATTGTTTAATTGCGCCGCAGCCAAGTAGCTGCTGATTTTCCCACACAGTCCAAAAGGTAATATCATCTTGGCGCAGTTTGGTTAAATCTAGCGCATGGACACTTTCTGCTGGCGACGTGGCGTACATGTCCTGCAAGTGTTCATTTAATAGTGCCGCCACCTCAACGCCAGACAAATCATCGACTCGAATATCCATGTTTGAACTCATGCTCATAAACCTTCTATTTTTAGTCTTGTTTAACCAAAAGCCATAATTCAAACACTGACTCTGAGCGCTAAATCTATTATTGACTCTGCAGTGATAGCTGCCATATTTATTAGCACAATATACATTAATGGATTGATTATATGCGCAAGACTTATTTAACTGCTAGCCCCTTAATTTGCTTGATAGCATTCACTCTCATGGGCTGTGCATCGGGGCCTGCCAGCCTGCAACAAGGACCGGACGCTGAAATAACCAAAGAAGGTTTAGTTAAAGTCGATAACTCCAGACTGGCCTTATCGTACGCAAGACCCGATGTAAATTGGCGCCAATATACCAAACTGTACTTTGAACCGACCCAAGTCACCAATGATCATCCTGAAGGTTATCGAGCGCCTCGAATTAATAAACAAACTGAAGGGCCTAATGCCACCTACGACTTACCCCAAGAGTCCCTTGATAAAATGGCGCTGCAATTTAGTAAAACCGTTAGCGATGTGTTCAATAGTGAGCAGCCCTTTGAGTTAGTCACAGAAAAAGGTCCTAACACCTTAGTGATTGAAACCGCTGTAACCGATATCCGCTTAAGCGCGCCAATTGAAAAATCCCGCCGAAGCTATAATTCCATGGGAAAAACTTATACCCAAAAATCAGGCTCAATGGTGTTATTGGCGGTACTTAAAGATGGACAAAGCGGTGAAGTGTTAGCCAAAGCGGCTGATCGCGGTGTGGGCTTTGATCAATGGCGTCAAAACACCCAAGTATTCAATTGGGGTGATGTTAAAACGGTTTATCGTCACTGGGTCAATGATTTCAAAAATGCCTTAATGACGGCGGTAGCCGAAGAATGGAGTCAATAGCAATAAGCCTTAAAAACATACTCGATAAGCTCTGTGCCAATTGTGATACCACAATTGGCACTGTTAATTACAAGCCCCGCTGCCATTCTTGGCGTAACGGAATACTGCCTTTAATCGCTTGTTCTACTTGAGCCAGTAATTGCGGCTTATCTTTGCCTAAAACGCCTTTCAGCACTAAATAGTTTGAGGCATGATCAGAACGAAAAATAGTTTTCTCCAGTGTAAGGCCCGATAACAAAGTTTGCATTTCGGTCAACAGCCCCAGTTGATCGGGCAACACAAAATCACCATCAAATGCCTGATCCATTCTCTCGGTCCCCAATGGCAATGTCACCACCAAGGTAGATAAATACTCAGGCTGAGCTTGATTCATCAACTCTGCAGATGCCTTAGCGTGCTGAATAGAAAGCGCCTTGCCCCCTAGCCCCATTAAAATCATCACTGATGACTTGATCCCGGCTTGCTTTATTTTGCTTAAAGCAGCTAAAGAGGATTCAAAGGTTTCGCCTTTTTGGATACGGGTTAACACTTCATCGTCACCACTTTCACAGCCGATATAAAGTAAAGACAAGCCTAAGGCTTTAAGCTCCGCCAACTGTTCAACGGTTTTGTTAGTTAAATTACGCGGTAAGCAATAACTACTAATGCGAGTGACACTGGGTAAATGTTTATTAATCAGCTGGCAGATTTCTTTTAAGCGCTTAAACGGCAACGTCATTGCATCACCATCAGCTAGAAACACTCTAGAGATTGGTACCCCTGAAGCGGCAGCGCTGAGAATATCTTGCTCAATAGCATCGACTTTGTGGGCGCGAAATTTTTTTTGCTCTTGGGTATACATAACGAGTGTATCACCCCCAAAAAAATACTAAGCAAGGCGGCGAGTGAGATTAAATTTGTATTATCTATTAAATTACAGTAACTAATAAAAAAATAAATTGGTACCAAAAATAGTATATCAAAAAGTTAGTATACTATTACCAATAAATAAATTTGAATACTACTTTGTAGTGCCATGTGAAACTGCCCGTTATATTTGAGCCTAACCAACTTATTTTTGGACATTTTCGTGTTAGGACTTTGGGTAATCATGGCATTTCAGATTACCCAAAGTATGGATAAGCTCTAAACCTGTGGCCAATTTCAATTGGCCACTACAATGAGCCTGAAACTAACTGTGCACAAAGCTCCTCTGACTTGAATAGTGCCATCTTAGGGTTAACCGATAAATGTCTAGTGCCCCTGATATTTCAAAGGATTGAAAAGCGTCAGGCAGCGATAAGATCGCACTAAGAGAGCCTCTATATGTGTTTGCTGTAAACGATGATTTGACAGCTAAATGACAGACGAAGTAGATGAATTTGTTGATTGATTTTTATTTGACCGCAAAAGCAGTCAAATAAGTTAGGCTCGCCTATTGACTGGCGGAAGGCTCATATGTGTTATACGGTTCCTACACTATTTACAATAATTTAATTCATGGGCTTTGTTGGGAAAAAACCATAGCGTTCTGAATTTTTCTTAGTAAACTGCGTAACTTGCCTTCCTGAGGTGTACTTATTCGGTATAGATTTTTTATTTTCAAAAACAATAATTTGTTTAGATTTCCAGCCTGCCAAACTATCAAAGAACTTAATATTTACATCCGTATCACTAAGGTCATCTGCCTCATCATCTGGCTCCTCATAGGCAAGTAATGGCGAATCAAGTATGGAAAAGCCTAAATGAGGTAGCTCATTCTCTTCTGTGTACTTCATCAGTCCGAGAGTGGCTGCAGCATGCGTAATAGCTCGGTGTCCTTTGCCATTACTAATCCTATGCTTCCCATTAATAACAAAATCACCTGTTTCTTTATCAAAGTGAACATCATTGGAATTAGGTAAGCCCCACTCTTGTAGAAACCACCTTACTTCTTTCGAAAGCTTAAACAAAGCGCTTGTTGGCAACGTCCTTTCACTTTCCTCCTTGCCTTTAGATTCCTTTTTAGGAGCTGAATTTTCTAACTCTACTTTCTTTCTAGTTAAGAGTATTAATTGCTCATGCTGTTTTATTGAATCATCAAGTTCGGATTTTAAATTAAATAATTCTGTGTAATTTGTCCGCTGGTCATCCAATTCAGGGTTCACAACAGCTAATTCTTTACCAACAAAAGATATTTTTTCTTCTATATCCGGCAATTGTTCTCTAATTGACTCTAACTCAGAACTAAGATTATTCACTGTAAATTGAAGCTCACCATTAAGCCCTTCAACCTTCGACTTTTCTGATACAGCAGCAGCAACAACATGTTTAATATTTTTATCACAATCTTGATGAGTTTTATCATCAGAAACAAGTCTTCCACACGTAGGGCATTTTTCAGAAGGCAATGCTTCTAGCAAAGTTCCTGTTTCAGAGATACTTTCCAGTCGAGCTATATCTGAAGCATACTGTTTTTGCAGCAATTTGAACCGAGATAACATTTCGACTACTTCATTAATTCTGATGCTCTTGAGTTCTAATTCGTCTCTTAAAGCAGCCCGGTTTCTGACTAAACTATTGTATTTTTCTTCATTGGCATCAAGGGTAGAGCGTTCTTCCAATATAGTCTGTGACAACCTTTCATCTTGCTGCCTAAGCTCCGTCAATGAATTTTCTAAAGTAGATATATCTCCTAACGACTTACCCTGTTCTTCTATTAATTCCTTTAAAACCTCAATTTTTGCTGCTCTAGATAGAGCTTTTTTTTCAACTTCTGCTGGCAACAGTGAGCTATCATCCACCCCCGTAAGAATAAATTTTAACCTAGACTTATGCTCAGTTATTTTTGTGTATTGTGTACTAATATATGGTGAGGATTCTTTTTGAATATTGGCTTCATTAACAATCGCAAGATCTAGAGAATTCCTTAGAGTTAAACTAACCAGTCCATTCTGCGCATTCTTTTTAAGTTTCTTGTTCGATAAATTCACTTTCTCGAGTATAAAAGAGGATATACTTTTAATCTTTTTAGTTTCACTTTTAGCCCTAAGAATGACAGGCTCGATATCGAGTGGTTTTCTTTTATGTAATCCTTCGAAGCACTCATAATCACCACCCTCTATACTCCTTACAAAAGTGAAATGATCTGATTTAGAAAATTCCACACCTAGGATTACTTGATCATAACCTTCATGTTCAGGGAGCTCTTTCAGGGGCTTTTCTGTACCCAGCATAAAATCAATCCCATCCAGAACGGATGACTTACCTGTATTTGAAGGGCCATATACTAAATTCAAACCACTTCCAAATTCTATTTCTGCCGATTCCTTTATGGGACCAATAAAAACAATAAACCTAATTTCCATCTCAATAATACTCAGCTATTTTTTGCAATTGACATCTCTGCGATTTGGAATTCATTTCTCCAACGATCAAATGCCGAATTGAAGATTTCTGAGAACAACATATCACCGTAATCGTTATACATCGTGACAGCCCACTGTGCTCTTTGACTAAGTTCTTTTATATATTCATTTGTTAAGCTCTCGATAAAGACACTAGCAAGCTCAGTTGCACAGTAATAGAAGCCATCAGGTGTTATTACTTTCTGTACAAGCCTTTTGCTTTCCATAAGAACAAGACCCTTTTCAATTAACGGCCTCCTCACCAAAAGCTCACCACTTCTTTGTAAAATATTTGGATGTAAGCTTGGTGGAGCATTTTCAATATCTCCGGTATGAACAACAATATGATCTAAAGCTAACAGTTGCTGTATATCGAATTTATTAGACAGGTCAGCAACTAATATACATATAGATCGTACCCCAGTTTCTAGAGCACTGTTAAATATGAAATCTGAATGTAGAGTTTCACTCATCATCTTCCAACCATTTTAATTTGTCGTCATTAGCCAATTGGTGGCATATACCATATCTATCTTTCACTCTTATATTTTCAAATAAACCATTTGAATCAAGCGGCACAGACTTTGACTCACTTAAAACAGCCTTAAGTTTAATTAGACCATTTTCATGCTCGTCTTCTGCTGTATCTATAACTCCATCAAACATGTCATTTTGAAGATCCTCAAATGTACCTAGCGGAACAGAATCTCGTGCAAAAGTTCTCAATGATTCAGCAAAGTAGAACGATTCTCTTTGCCTAATAAAATGCTTTGTAAGATCAGGGAAACAATCAATCTGAAAGTCTTGTTGCTTAATACCTTTACTATCAGCATAAGCATTATGTAATTGCTCTATATAGCGAGCCTCATTATTTTGAAAGACCTCAGGAGGCTTTGAAGGCGCTGGACGATCTTTTAGTCCACCACCAAACCTTATTGGGTAATATGGAGTTTCTCTATATTCCTCGACAACTTCATTTACGGGTTTATATTTGAAAATACTAAAGTCAAAGCACAAAACGAATTCCTTGAATTTGCCCTCTAGTGAAATCTCTTTGGTTGTAGTTATACTCTTCGAACACCAGCTATCCCATTCTTTTAAAAGCTTATTCTTCAATTTGTCTGAATCTAATAATAATTTTTTAAGTGATGGGCCACAGTCCTTAGGGGAGAAAAAGTAATATTTTTTTGGCTTTGTCAAATTTCCAGTATAAACATGCCATAATAACTTACCGATTTCAGGAATCGCAGTTCCTGGCGCCAAAGGATCACCTTTATAGTATTTGCATTGATAATTTTCCCAGCTTCCAGAAAAACCATTCTCAGTGTGAAAACAGGCAACGTCTACACCATAATCATTTGCCCCACCTAAACGCGTAACAAGGTGATACTTTGATTTTTGAAATGTTCCCCATTCTTCTAGAAAATATTCCCATTCTTCGGCTGAGAAAAGAAGCAAGTGCTGCCTAGGAGTTATTAATTTTCCATAAGAAACTTGACGAACAGACGCTGAATCATTTTCACTCTTAGGTTTAGCTAATTCGAGAGCATTTAAGTCTAAATTTAACACTTACAAAATTTCCATTTTCTAGGCATGATTCCCACGCTTTGTTTTATCATTCGAATCTCGGGCATTCATGCGAATAGATTCTCCGTATAACGCCGCAATATGGGGCGCATAAATGCTTGGCTAAAATTAGCGACGAAGGAGCGCAAGCCAAGCGTTTTGCGTCCCTTTCATAATTGCCTTGTTAGGTTACGTATACTTTAACCAATTCAAAGTGCTACGCCAAAAAGAACCATCACTTAGTGCTTCAGGCTCGTTTTTCTTAAGCCACTCTGCGAAAGGTTTAAGAAAAGCACTATCTACATCATTTTCAGTAAATGCCGACCCATTTTGAGCAACAGCTGAGTTAATGCATAACTGAAACTGTTCTAATGCTTTTCCCAATAATTCAGGGGTTGTTGCCATGAAATCTAATGATGCATTAGTAACACGAAAAACCTGATTGGAATTCAAGGAAATACAAATATGATGATCATTTCGATCAGAGCCTAAAACAGCAAGCTTATGTTTGTGAGCATTTAATTCGGGCAACCAGCAATCTTCTTCTCCAAAGTACATGTTTGGTGCACACCATTCAGGTAACCCATTTTCAGATAGGAATCTAATAGAGGTTAAATGCAATCCAAGCCTACTCAGTTTAGAAATTGGATATTTAGAATAATTTTCGAAGATTGCGGAATCCATTCTCTAGTAACCTAACGAATGATATGGACTCCCCTTACCAAATGGCCGTTGTGTGCCATATTGAAAGTGCGAACATTCAATCAAGGAGAGTCCATATGTCCTTAATTAAAGCAATTGGCATCGAT
>NZ_JAUORC010000040.1:0-29360 GCF_030547465.1 Shewanella sp. 5_MG-2023 | reverse complement strand
ACTGAATAGCGCAGCTGTAGAGGCAAATGTTTAACTATTTTGTATAGATAAGAGGTCGGTTGTTTATATCGATAAGCGACTGCTTGGCGCAGCTATTGAAGCAATGAGTCCTGAATCAGGGTTAAAATTAATAATTAACGCTACAAAAAAACGCCCAATGACAATGCATTGGGCGATATAGCTAACGGCGATTTAACGCCATTAAAGATCAATAAAATAGCGGTTACTGATTAAGCTCTAGCTCATAGAAGCTTGCTTGGGCATAGTCACCGGCTTCCATACCACGCCACTCACAGTTTGAGCTACTTGCTTTGGTATTACATTGATTATAAACACCGGCTTTGTAGTACATCCAATCAGCTTGGTAACCTTGGTCAACTTCGTGACCTTGGTAATTACCTTCTGCTAGGTTCACATCAAAGGTTTTAACGATTTCGTTTGCTTCACCAGGATTTTTGGTGAAAGTAAGCTTCATGATGTCACCTTCAACATTCACTTCATAAGAGAATATTTCTCCTAGACGGATACCATCTTGTGGATCGTCATGGTGCTCACGTAGGTTGTAAGTGCCGAATACATTATGGCGAATATCTTTACGTAGCTTCTTGCCGTTACTATCTCTGGCATCTTGTAATTCTGGTATTGGATTTAGCTCATAGTTCCAAGACAGTGAACCAAATTCGTGACCTGGCAGCTTACGATATAAGATTTTTAATGGCTCGTTATCAGAACCATGAATTTGGCCAATAACCACTGCAAAGGCATTGTTCTTGCGGTATTCACCACTGGTACTGACTTGATCAACTGCCAATGTAGCTTTCAGTTGGCCGCCAATTGCGCCGTACTCGCTTGCATCTGGGTGAGAGGCAATTACAAAATTGGTTTTTGGATCATCGTATTTTTCAGCCAACATGCCGCGTAATTCGCTACGGGTGTTTTTACTATTTGGCGTTGTAGGCGCTTCATTTGGTGCAACAAAAACCAAGGCACCGGTTTTAGGGTCGGTATAAAACCACTCAGGGTGAACGTAAGGGGTTTGGGTATTACCAAGGTCGTGGCGATTAATCTCTAAGGCTTTGCCTTTACGCGAGCCTTCTGTAGTTAGCTCAGGAAGGGTGATTTTCCATTTTGTTAGGTCAAAGTTTTGTGCTGGCGCTTTAGTCGCATCAAGATTGTATTTAGTGAGATCGTAGTTGAACTCTTTTTTTACTTGTGGAGCCGGTGAGGTCGCGGAGCAACCTGCAAGAATAGCAACCGCTAGTATACTAAGATGGAGCTTTTTCATTGTTTTTACCCTTAGGATTAACTCTATTTCATTGCTTAAGGATACTACAGTATTATTGTATTACAAAAGTGTGATCGAGATAGGGAAATGAATTTTTTGCTGCACAATTAAGCTAACTTTGTGCACTATTTGAGGTTTAGCCGTGCTGTCAGTGGTTTTCACTGTAAAAATATTGATATCAAGCATGGGTTTGCACCAGTGAGTGGCGGTTAGTTTGTTGAGTGATCCACAGTGGTGCAACCCTTGTTATTTAATATTGCTTTAGCGACTAGCTAATCGTTATTTATGCACTTATTTAGGGCGTAATTGGTGCTATTTCACCTTATTCATCAATGTCTTGCACCTTACTGGTACAAATTAGTATGACAAAACCTTAATAACGGAATAATTCTTGCTTTTGTAAGTCCCTGAATTTAATAAAAGAAAAACTTATGGGGATAAGCATGGATAACATTAGTGATGCAATTAGCGTCATGGCACAAAGTGCAAATACATTATTTATCTTACTTGGTGCCATTATGGTGCTGGCAATGCATGCGGGTTTTGCCTTTTTAGAAGTCGGTACTGTTAGGCATAAAAACCAAGTGAATGCGCTAGTTAAAATCTTAACTGATTTTGCTTTTTCAGCGCTGGCGTACTTTGTCATTGGCTACCAAATAGCATATGGCAGTCACTTTTTTGTCAGTGCTGATGCGCTAACGGCTAATAACGGCTACGAGCTGGTTAAGTTCTTTTTCTTACTCACCTTTGCAGCAGCAATCCCTGCCATCGTATCGGGTGGCATTGCCGAGCGCGGCAGTTTTAAACCTTTCTTATTAGCATCAGCTTTGATCGTAGCGTTGGTATACCCACTGTTTGAAGGCATGATTTGGAATGGTAACTTTGGTTTTCAAACTTGGTTAAATGACACCTTTGGCGCTGAGTTCCATGACTTTGCAGGCTCGGTAGTGGTACACGGTATGGGTGGCTGGTTAGCGCTGGTGGCGATATATGTATTGGGCTCTCGCCAAGGCCGTAAACCGGGTGTGGCATTTGCACCCTCTAATATTCCGTTTCTGGCACTCGGTTCATGGATACTGATTGTCGGTTGGTTTGGCTTTAATGTTATGTCAGCGCAAACCCTTGATGGCATTAGTGGCTTAGTGGCGGTAAACAGTTTAATGGCCATGGTTGGCGGCACCATTATCGCGTTGATTGTCGGTAAAAATGACCCTGGTTTTATCCATAACGGCCCGCTTGCAGGCTTGGTGGCTGTGTGTGCTGGTTCTGACTTAATGCACCCAGTAGGGGCATTTATTGTTGGCGGTGTGGCCGGTGGTTTATTTGTGATGGTGTATACCCGTTTACAACGCAGTACTAAAATTGATGATGTATTAGGCGTTTGGCCATTACATGGTTTATGTGGTGTGTGGGGCGGCGTTGCTGCAGGCATATTCGGTCAGCAAGCTTTTGGTGGATTAGGTGGCGTAAGCGTAATGTCTCAAGTGGTTGGCACTGTCGCTGGGGTTGCTGTGGCGCTTATTGGTGGTTTTATTGTGTATGGCGTCGTCAATAAAATCTCTAGCTTACGTTTAAGCCAAGAAGATGAATTTATTGGCGCTGATCTAGCGATCCATAAGATTGGTTCTACCAACTCAGATAAATAGTCTGTTACGCACTAATAGCGGCATAAATCTAGCGGCATAAATCGCTTTGGTGAGTAATACTTTAATTAAGGCGCTAATAGGCGCCTTAATTGATCTTATTGCTATATTTGATGAGTCTCATGTATTGTCGATGTTAGTTGTGGTTTATAAAAAGCACGCTACGGACACTAAACAGGCCTGTGTTTCTGGTAAACTCAGCTTACTTAGTTGCTAAAGCGTTAGCTCGTAACACATTCGTTCTTGAAACAGTTAATCAGATCGGTTTAAAACTGTTTTTAAATTTTGCTTAAAAGGAATCTCCCATGCGCACATCATTAACCTTATCTGCATCTATCGCTGCTTTATTACTTGTTCAAGGCTGTAATGAGCAAGTTGAACCACAATCTGAGCCAGCACCAGCAGTGGTAAAAGCAGCCCCTGTAGAAAAAACGGCTGAAATGGAAAAACCTGATACTAGCTCTGAAAAAGGGATCGCTATGCAACAAGGGACTGTAAGATATTTTGATCTTGAAGGTGGATTTTGGGGCATTTTAACTGACGATGGTCAGCAAATTCTGCCAAGTAACTTAGCAAAAGAATATCAAAAAGATGGTTTACGTTTGAGCTTTAGTGCCGCTGAAGTGACTGACATGATGACGATTCAGCAATGGGGTATTTTATCGACCCTAAGCAATATTGAAGTTATCGGTCAGGTGGAAAGTAAAGGTGGTAACCCACTTATCTAGTTCTTTAACTAGAACTAGGCTTAGGTCTTTTTAAGACTAGTTTGCTCAGCTTATAAAAATAAGCTTATTTTTTACAATGGGTTGATCTATAACAGGTCAGCCCATTTTTATTGCTGCCGCTTTAATTATTCGCCGCTTTAATCAATACCCCTCTTGAATTAATACCTTCTTTAATCAATGTCTTGTTTAGTCAATGTCTTGTGTAATCCGTAAGTTGTTGCGTGGGACTTGCTAACACAGTTGGTTCAGCAAAACGTCTCACATCACTAAATTTACAATTCAAACACTAATGTAAATGATAATGGTTTCTATTTACATTGTTGTTGCCGCTTTGTTAGTATCGCCTCCTAAATTAGTTGGTTCTAACAAAAGGATTGTTTTTAATATGAAATCTCGCTATCACACGTCGTTATCCCTAGGTGCAAAAGCCGTTGCTACCGCCTTGTTTTTTAGTGGCGCTCCTGCCTATGCTGCTGAAGTAGAAACTGAAGCTTGCGATAAAAGCGAAAATATTGAATGCCAGTCACAAGAAGCCATCGAGCGCATTGAAGTCCACGGGGTGAAAAGTTCGGTGTATTTTTACGATACATCAGGGGATAAACGTCGCGTTGCCGATCTAGTTGATACCCCACAAATGATCACGGTACTGACTCAAGATCAAATTCAAGAATCTGGCTTAACCGATTTAAAAGATATTTTGTCTACCCAAGCGGGTGTGACCTTGGGCACCGGTGAAAACGGTAATGCTTTTGGTGATCGCTATATTATTCGTGGCCATGAAGCCCGCAGTGATGTGTTTGTTGATGGTTTGCGCGATCCGGGCATGACTACTCGTGAAAGTTTTGCCACCGAACAAGTGGAAATAACCAAAGGCCCAAGTTCAACCTTTGCTGGACGCGGATCATCAGGCGGTGCCGTTAACAGTGTCACCAAAAAAGCCTCAACTGCTTATAACTTTGGCCGCGTTGATGCCGCAGTCGGTACCGATGATCACACTCGTTTTACTGTTGATTATAACGTGCCGCTAACTGAAGATGTCGCGCTGCGAATTAACGGCCTGATTGCCGATGAAGATAAGCCGGGCCGTGAAGGCATTAGCTCAGAAAGAAATGGTGCTCAATTGTCTTTAGTGTATGAAGCGACTGATGCTTTGTCATTTATCGCCGATGGTTACTACATGAAGGCCGATGATGTGGCTGATTTAGGTAGCTACTTTGACCAAGATACTCGCAAGCCAATCGAAGATATTCCAGTTTATGCTCAAGATTCTGACTTTCTCAGCTCTGATGTCAGCACGTTTACCTTGCGTACCGAATATGACATTTCAGACAGCTTAACTTTCTACAATGCTACTCGTATTGGTCGCACTGAAAATGGCTATATAACTACGGGTATGAGTGGCACTAATCGCGCAGCCAGCGATGTTGACGCGCCGGGGGCTGAAACCTTAACCATTAGCACCCATCAAGGACGCCAAGATGTTGAATACTGGAACACTCAGTTCAACTTATTCTGGAATACCGATATTTTAGGTATGGAGAATAAGTGGGTATTTGGACTCGAATATAGCGATGAATCAGTGGATAACGGCTTGTATGATATCGTCAATAATAACGCCACTAATTGTATTGTCGATGGCCGCCGAGGCGAGTCTGGTGCTTACTGTATTATTGATGGTAATGGCGATGAAGTTGATAATATCGACCAGCTGATGGGCCGTACTTATTCAAAAGGGGCATCTGATGCCATATATAACATCGAAACCATCTCGGCTTACTTCATGGATACCGTGGCAATCACCGAAGAGGTAGAACTCTTTTTCGGCTTCAGACAAGATAGCTTTGATTACACCAATGACACTTCAAGTAGCCGTAATGGTGATATTTTATATGACTATTCCGACAGCATGTATAACGGCCATGTTGGCTTAGTGTATAGCCTGACAGAAGCAGGCAATATATACGCCAGCTACAGTACCGCGACTAACATCAATGGCGGTGAGTCAGACCTTGGCGCAAGTTGTGGTTATGGTGGACTTTGTGGCACACCTGAGCAAGTACTGGCAGCGGATCCAGAATTGGTTGAGAATATTGAACTGGGTACTAAATGGATGCTGTTTGACGATAGCGTGATGTTTTCTGCCTCGGTATTCCAAATCACTAAAGATGATGTAATGGAAAGCGTCGGTGATAGCTATTCAACCTTAGGTAGCCTCAATACCGGTAAAAACCGTGTAGAAGGGATTGAAATTGGCATGGTGGGTAACATTACTGATGCCTTTAGTATTCAGCTTTCAGCGTCATTAATGGACTCAGAAGTACTTGAATCATTTAATGAAGATTATATCGGTAAAAAACTGAGTAACTTTGCTGATGAAAGTGCCTATTTACAGCTCCGTTATGAGATTAATGACATGTTTGTCATTGGTGGTGGTTACACTTATCAAGGCGAAATGTACGGCGGACAGCCTGACACAGCAGCAGGATATGATCCTGAAAATGACCGTTACAGCGTAGTGGTACCGGCTTATCAAGTGGTGAGTTTATTTGCTAATTACAATGCGACAGAAGCATTAACCTTCCGGATTAATGTGGGTAATGTTCTCGATGAGGAGTACTGGACTGCGGCATATCGCTCAGGCTCATTCATGTATCTTGGTGATGCAAGAAACGCCAACTTAACTGCGACATTTGAATTTTAATTAAAGGGATCATCATGATTGTTATTGAGAAAATATTGACTGCTGAAGAAGTGAGCTTATTTAGGCAGCAATTAGCTGATGCGCCATGGTTAGATGGCAAGCAAACCGCCATGGGCATGGCGGCGTCAGTCAAAAATAACCATCAAGCGGATGCTAATGATGATGTGGTGCGCCAACTGGCTAATAGGTTATTAGCTAAGTTTGGCAGCACGCCAAAGGTCGTTTCGGCGGCCTTACCCCATAAAATTTTTCCGCCTTGCTTTAATCGCTATGGTATCTCTGAAGAATATGGTTTTCACGTAGACGCTGCCGTGATGCGCATTCCTGGCACCAATGAGGTGCTAAGAAGTGATATGTCGATGACCACCTTTTTAAGTGAGCCAGATGAGTATGACGGTGGTGAGTTAATCATTGCTACCGAGTTTGGCGAGCAGCAAATAAAGCTGCCAGCAGGTTACGCAGTATTGTATCCATCTAGCAGTTTACATAAAGTCACTGCAGTAACCCGTGGTGAACGAGTGGCTGCCATTACCTGGATGCAAAGCATGGTGGCTGATGGCAGTTTAAGGCAAAACCTGTATCAGCTTGATCAAACCATTCAAAAGCTCATTAGCCAAGGTAATACCGATCGCAGTGAGTTAGATAATCTGCACAATGTTTATCATAATTTGATCCGTCAATTTACCCAGCTGTAAGCTTAAATCCGATTTAAAAGCTAACTCGCTAAATGGCGCAGTTTATAATCAACAGGGCAAATGCCATAAAACTGTTTAAACAGGCGACTAAAATGGCTAGCACTGTGATAGCCCAGTGAATAACACACTTGGGTTATTTGCTGGCCTTGCTCTATCAGCGTCGCAGCTTGAGTTAAGCGGCTTTGCTGCTGATAAACCATCGGCGTGCAGCCCAAATGCTGTTTAAATTGCTGAAAAAACTTACTGCGGCTCATACAGGCTTGTCGGCACAAGGCATTAATATCTAATGGCTCGCTGAGGTGCTGCTTAATATAGTGTAACGAGGCGTTGAGGCCATTAAATTGCGGGTCGTTATGACTGTGATGCAATAAAAAATCACGGGTTTGATGACGCATTAAGCGCACTATTAATTCTGAAATCGCCAAATCAATCAGATAACTGCGGTCCTGTTCATTCTCGGTATAAATCGCCACAATTCTGTCTAATAGTGCTTGGGTTTGCTGATTATGGTGGGTATGCACTAAAGATGGTTGGTATTGCCAGTGGCCATATTGCTTATCGATAGGCGCGCTCAGATTGAGTTTATCGGCAATTTGTTGTACCCGTTCGGTTGAAATCTCAATGGCTAAACAGGTGGTGGGTTGATGGATTTTAGCCTCAGGAAAATCAATTTCTACGGCTTGATTGGGCGCCATAATAAAAGATTCATGGGGGTAAAACGCCGCCTCATAATCATCTACCGAGTGCATCACTTTTTTACCCGTCACCATGCCGCAAAATAACAGTTGGTCAGATTGTAGTGCCACCCGTGAGGCTTGCTCAAAGGTATCGTAAATACTCAGTTCAGATTCAGGTCCAGCAAAACTAATCTTGTTTTCTACTAGTACCTTTGGCTTGCTGCGCTGCAGTTGTAGGCGTCCACTGATCATATTGTTCCCTCACAGAGTGATACCAAGTCATTTGGTATATTTGTTCCTGAACAACAATCCTTACTTATGCTGTGATAGCTTTTCCCTTAAAACTCGGAGCTAATTCGTTAACTTAAATCATTAACTTAGCTCAGCTTATGGGTAATGTCGCCATGAGCTAGACAGTAGTTTCACAATCATTTGTACTGTGAGTCAACAGCTGTGGATTCTCAGAATAGTCACTTTCCAATAATTGATTTAGCTTAATTAGTTATCCAAAAAATACAATTAGAGGAAAGTAGCATGATTTACGCAGCACCCGGCGAAGCAGGTTCAGAAATGAGCTATAAATCTGTATATCAAAACTTCATAGGCGGTCAGTGGGTTGAGCCTGTTAATGGCAAGTATTTTGACAATATCAGCCCAGTAAATGGCCAAGTTTTTTGTAAAATTCCCCGTTCAGATGCACAAGATATTGAGTTAGCCCTTAATGCAGCCCATAAAGCTCAAGCATCTTGGGGTAAAACCTCTGCCACGGAGCGTTCTAATATTTTATTAAAAATAGCCGATCGCATCGAAAATAACCTAACGGCTCTGGCAGTGGCCGAAACTTGGGATAACGGTAAAGCCGTGCGCGAAACCCTTAATGCCGATATTCCCTTAGCAGTTGATCACTTCCGTTACTTTGCTGGCTGTTTACGTGCCCAAGAGGGCAGCGCCGCAGAGATTGATGCCAATACCTTGTCGTACCATATTCATGAGCCGTTAGGGGTTGTTGGGCAAATTATTCCGTGGAACTTTCCTCTATTAATGGCGGCGTGGAAGCTTGGGCCTGCGCTCGCTGCGGGCAACAGCGTGATCCTTAAACCTGCGGAGCAAACACCAGCATCGATTCTATTTTTAATGGAGTTAATTGGCGATCTGCTGCCTGCTGGGGTGCTTAATATCGTTAATGGTATTGGTGAAGAAGCAGGTCAAGCGCTCGCAACCAGTAAGCGTATTGCCAAAATTGCCTTTACTGGCTCAACTCCTGTTGGATCGCATATTTTAAAATGCGCCGCTGAAAACATTATTCCCTCCACGGTCGAGCTAGGTGGTAAGTCACCCAATATCATCTTTAACGATGTGGTTAACTTTGAAGATGAATATTTAAGTAAGTGCGTAGAAGGCGCGGTACTGGCCTTTTTCAACCAAGGAGAAGTATGTACCTGTCCGTCACGGTTACTGATCCAAGAAGATATTTACCCGCAATTCATGGAAATGCTGATAGAGCGATCAAAAGCGATCAAGCGTGGTAATCCCTTAGATACCGACACCATGGTTGGCGCGCAGGCATCGAAAGAGCAGTTCGATAAAATATTAGGCTACATTGATATCGGCAAAAAAGAAGGCGCTGAAGTGTTATTAGGCGGCGAGATTGCATCTGTGGGTGATAATTTTGATAGTGGTTATTATATTCAGCCAACCTTGCTTAAAGGCACCAATGATATGCGGGTGTTCCAAGAAGAGATTTTTGGCCCAGTGATATCGCTCACCACCTTTAAGGATGAAGCCGAAGCACTCGCCATGGCCAATAACTCTGACTTTGGCTTGGGCGCAGGAGTGTGGACCCGAGACACTAACTTGGCTTATCGAATGGGGCGTAATATTCAAGCAGGCCGAGTGTGGACCAACTGCTATCACATGTATCCAGCCCATGCGGCATTTGGCGGTTATAAAAAATCAGGCGTGGGCCGTGAAACCCACAAGATGGCCTTAAATCATTACCAACAAACCAAAAACTTGCTGGTGAGTTACGACATTAACCCGTTAGGTTTTTTCTAAGCGATTAATCATGGGATAGTTGCAGCTTGATAGTTAAAGGCTATTTTTCAAGGTCATTTTAACAGGCTATTTTCAAGCTAAATATTAATAGGGCAAACAAGTTAGCTTGCTTGCCCTACTTATAATCTAAGACGACTCTCTTTTAGAGAGATAGGTCATGAGTAAATGAATTAACCCCATATACACAAATGCGCTCCAAGAGATGGCATCACTTATTTTATAGTCTAATTCGGCACAATAACCGACACTGCCATCATATTCTTCATTGGCTTCAGCCCAAAGACTGCTGCTACCACTAAAAACCATCACCAGAATGCCTAAGCTAAATAGGTTGCTGGTTACTCCCCAAAGTGACCATGATACTAGCTCTATTAGTATGATTAGTCCCAGTGCAATAGTCGCCACCACCTTCTTGGTTAGCAGAGTTTTAGGCAAAAAATGGATGATAAACAGCATCAATAAGGTCATTAAGGCCGCATATTGAAAGAAGGTATAAATGGTGTCTGCGGCAACCGATTTCAGCATAAAGCTGAGCAGTATTCCCGCGCCTAAGACAATAACATTGAAGCCTGCAAAGATTTTTATCGGCAACTTTTGGTCTAATAACAGCGCCCCAGCAATGCTGAAGAACAAATACATGGCTAAAATGGGCCAAAAACCGAGTATATTGAACCACTCAATGGGAATATAACTAATTGCTAAATAATTACAGACTCCCCCCCAAATGATGGCCAGAAAAATCAGCAAATTAAATTGTAATTTACTGATTTTATAATCAGTTAAAAAAACCGCTGAAAGCTGCTGTTTTATCTTGTCTTGATGTGAATCAACCATGTTGCACCATTGTTATATTCCCCTTATTAATCAACAGCTAATTTTAATAATGGTAGCTTTTTTTATAAACTGCTTACAATGGTGTTTAGGTCAAAAACTAGCCTGATAAGCTCTAAATTTGTGGTTTTTGCTTATCAATCTCAGGTTTAAGTTTTATTTAAGTGTTAAGCCTGATGATAGTGATGTGATAACAGTAACAACTTGCCAACTGAGCCACTGCTATTTGTTGATGACGATAGAATTTAGTTAACTTTTATCGCCGCATGAACAGACAAAGTTATTAGCAAAAATAAAATAATTAAAACAAAATTTAAAGGAGACGACACGTGAAGAGAGTCGGGATCGTGCTGTTGTGCATGTTTATGCCAATAGCGACAGCGTTTGCAGAGCAAACCAAAACCCTTTCAGTGGATGTATTGTGGCAACTAAGCCGTTTAGGTAATCCTACTATTTCCCCCAATGGCGATTACATCATTGCACCTGTCACTAACTACGATGTGCCTGAAGATAAAGGCTCAACTCAATTATGGTTATTTGATAAAGAGGGCAACAGCCAGCGCCCAATTACCGCTCAAGGTTTACGTGTGAGTGAGCCAACCTTCTCACCAGACAGCAATACTTTAGCTTTTATCAGCAAGCGTGATAAAGACGAAGCGGGTCAAGTGTACTTATTACCAATGAACTCACCAGGTGAAGCCCAGCGCTTAACTGAGGTGCCAAGTGGCGCTTATGGAATTAAGTGGGTGGGTGAGCATATTTACTTTATCAGTTCAGTATTTCCAGGTAAAAACTGGGATCAAGTAGCCGAGCAATTAAAAGCTGATAAAGACGATAAAGTATCAGCCCACCAATGGAATGCACTACCTTATTCAAGCTTTGATCATTGGCTTGATGAAGACCGTGAAGCCCATGTGTTTCGTATCCCTGCTAAAGGTGGCGATATTGAGCCAATTACTCAGCCTTTAAACAAGCAGTTACCACGTTCGTCGCAAAGTGCAGCTAGCTATGACATCGATCCAGCTGAGGGTTTTATTGCCTTTAATAGCAACGGTTGGGACAACCAAGTTGACGCTAAAATCGATATCTTTTTAGCAAAAATTGGTAGCGGTAAGGTTGAAAACCTAACCCCGAACAACCAAGCGCCAGATGCAAACCCAACATTTAGCCCAGACGGCAAAACCTTGGCTTTTACCCGCCAAACGATTCATGGTTTTTATGCCGATACTGCCAAGCTAATTTTGCTCGATGTTAACAAGCGCAGCGAAAAAGTGATTGCCAAAGACTGGGATCGCAGCGTCGCGCGTTTTGTGTGGACACCCGACAGCAAAGGCTTTTATGCAGCCATTGATGATGCCGCCACAAGACGCATTTTTCATATCAATGCTAAAAATGGCAAAGTAAAAGCCATTACTAAAGCGACCAACTTTGGTATGCCAGCCCTTGCGAATGACGGCACCTTAGTGGCTGCTAATGACAGCTTTATGTTTCCTGCTAGATTGGTAAAAATTAATCCTCGTAATGGCAGTAGCACCCGTTTAGACAGCTTTAATGATGAGATTTTAGCGGATATCGATGTGGGCACTTATGAGTCAGTGACTTATAAAGGCTACAACGATCAAGACATTCAAATGTGGGTCCATTATCCACCGGGTTTTGATCGCAGCAAAAAATACCCGCTAATGATGCTTATTCACGGTGGCCCGCACAGTGCGATTTCTGATGGCTTCCATTATCGCTGGAATGCACAAACCTTTGCGTCATGGGGTTATGTGACGGCGTGGCCAAACTTTCATGGTTCAAACAGCTTTGGTCAAGACTTTGCTGACAGCATCAACCCAGACTGGAAAAACAAGTCACTGGAAGATGTGTTTAAAGCGACAGAGTGGTTTAAGCAAAAAGACTGGATCGATAACGATCGTTTAGTGGCGGGTGGTGCAAGCTATGGCGGCTACTTAACCTCGATTATATTAGGTCAAAAAGAACAGCCATTTAATGCGTTATTTATCCACGCTGCGGTCTATAACATGTACTCGCAAATGGCGGCAGATTTCTCGGTTCACAGTACCCGTTTTGGTAACTACTGGGACAAGCCAGAAATCTACAAGGCAATTTCGCCCCATTACGGCGCTGAAAACTTTAATACCCCAACCTTAGTGGTTCATGGTCAGCTTGATTACCGTGTGCCAGTCGGCCAAGGTTTTGAGTTATTCCGCACTCTGCAAACCCGTGGTGTGGAGTCGAAGATGATTTACTTCCCTGATGAAAACCACTGGATCATGAAGCCGAATAATTCAATTTATTGGTATAACCAAGTTGAGCAGTGGATGAACAGCTTTGCTGAACCTGGAGCTAAATAGTAGGGGCGAAATACAAATATTTAAGCCTTACTAACTGATTAAATATCACTTATAAAAAAGGCTGTTGCAGAACTTTCTGCAACAGCCTTTTTATTATCAGCAACGTAAGCGTTGTTAATTATGGTTACTTTTTAAAAATCTCTGCTCAGAAAGCTTAAACTTTAAATCTAAAACCTAAAAAGTGAAGCTGGTTTGCAGTGCTGCGCCCATATTATTTTCATCACTGTAATTGGCTGAAATATCGATATTAAATACTCCAGCAATGGATAAGCCTAAACCGGCAGTCACGCTGTTATCGATATTATCTGTTAAATCTGTTTGGTAGCCGGCGCGCAATTTAGCCCAGCTAGCAGGGGTAAACTCAAGCCCAATAGCCGCGAGTTGGCGATTGTCATTACTGCTATCAAACTGGTTAAGCGTGCCGTCAATATTGCTATAACCTTCAGATTCATTTAACTGCACATCAATGGCTGCGGTGATAAAACGGTTTTGATAATTTGCACTCACTGTATAAGTCGGACTTATTTCATATTGACCTTGCACGCCATTAATTAGCTCAGTGTCATAGCTATTCTCGATTAAGTTTTTACCCACAAAACCAAAGCCAAATCCGGCGTTATGTTGATAAGCAATACCGACATCAAGGTTCATATTGCCTTGATCGTTTTGGTAGCGATCATCATCCCAGTCATCAAACTCAAAGTTATCAATGTCGGTAATATAATTTATGGTGTTTACCTGTTGATATTTAGGTGACACCCCATAGTAGAGCTCGCCTGTGGCAAACTGATGCGACTTAGCTAAGCTGACACCAATTTCGGTAACAACTACACCCATGGTTAACGCTTGAGAGTTCAACTCTTGGTTGATGATATTGCTTGGATCAAGATCGCTATCAGCAATATCAGCAAACACCAGTGCATCGGCATAGGCTTGGGCAAACAGGTTGACCGATACAAATTTATTGGGGATCGCAATGGCTAACTGGGTGCCCACTTGTACTTGGGCGTAATTGCCTTGGATCAACTGCAGTTGATCGATCACCACTTGGGCATCAGCTTCAGTTGGCATGCTGATGTTCTTAAAATCATCATAAACGTCTGAAAAATCTTCAACATTCTCGATAGTGTCAGTGGGATCGTTAGCGTGTACCCCAAAAGCAGGGAACAATACCGCCACGCCATCGGACTCTTTAAAACGCGCCGTTAATGCAGGGTTATGAAATGGCGCGGTTAAATAATCAGCGCTGCTAACACCCACGCCGCCCATGGCATGTGAGCGCGCATCAAAACTGTGATTGTTAGCTTGAACTGAGGTAGCAAAGGCCGCGGCCATGCATAAAGGAAGGTAGCGCAGTGTTCTTGTGGTTATTATAGGCATATTAATCCAGTAACATATTGTTATTAATAGTTTTATTTAAGTTGTTCGAAGCGGGATTATAGCATTGCTTAGGCTTGTTGTTACCAAGTGTTTGTGCTTATGTGAACTGAGCTGCATTGTTTTTATATTTTTTAGCCTATTAGCAAGTGACGGTTTTAAAGCGTCACTTTAAATCATTAGCTCAGTTACTTCATTTCCACTAGGTTGCAGGCACAGATATTAGTACTGGGTAAAAAATACAGTAACACGGTATTTTGTTGCGCATTTCGATTAGTAATTTGAATCGTAAGGTTATGGACGCCTTTTTTACTGATATTTCTTTTAGCAAAGGCCTCTAAGTGGCTGGCATGTTGTGGTAATGGCAGCTCAGTATTATGCCTAATTAATTCATTGTGGGTTAAGTTTAAAATGTAGGTGTCTTTCTCTTTATAAGCGCTAAGTACATCGCCTGTTAAATACAGGGTTGCAATAGGATTGCCATCGGTCGTGAAGTAACGGTAGCTGATACTGGCGGAACGTTTTTGTAAGGTAAAATCAGCGATCAGCGAGTGATGTTCAATGGTGTCACTATTAGGGTTTTTCGCCACTAATTCATTGCGACAAGATAGCACCATATCCACTTCGGTGGCTTTGATATGCTGGTAAACAATGACGATGGTGACAATGGATATTAAGGCCGCCAGTATTCTGAATATGATGCGATTAGTCACAGAGTGATACCTCAGCTAGCCATTTATCGGAGATAAAATTCGGGGTTAAACTAAAATCACTGGTTTTAATATTGCGCATTAAGTTATCGCCATTTGGCTTTTGCCGAGCTAAAGAGATATTTAACACCTGCATGTCGTTAGAAAATGCCAGATACACTTGTTGCCACACTAAGGTGTTGCATTGGTTGAGAGCAGCAATGATTTTTTCTTCAGTGGGCTTATCTTGTTGCATTGATATGCTGGGTGACTCAAGCCACGTCAGTTTTATTTGTTGCTGATTATCTAATTGCACAATGCGGCTATTTTTGACTGGCGTTTGTGCAGGTTTAAACAGTATGTATTGATGCATTGCTGCAATAATGGCGGTTAACACTACAAGCACCAATGCAGTGGTATAGATAAAGTGTTTTTTATGCTTTGCAGATTGCTGAATCCAACTGGCTGCTGGTGGGGTGATATTGAGCCGATAACCTTTACGCGGAATGGTTTCAATTAATTCAGCATAATTTTCGCCAAAGTACTTACGCAAAGTAAATACTGCTTTTGCCACTGCCGATTCACTCATAACAGGGCTTTGGGAGCCAGCACAGGCTAATTGGCCTTTGGTCATGATGCGATTGGGGTGAAGACTTAATTGCTCTAAAACCTGACTTTCGGTGCGGGTAAGGTGCAGCTGAACTTGAGATTCAGTATTGAGTATTTGGCTATTGGCAATATCAAATTCAAAGATTTCAATGCGCATTTAAATCACACTCAGATAAACATTCTATTGTTAAGTTTACTGCAATTAAATAATTACAAACATTCTACAAATCACAGTTTTACCATACAGCACTAACTTTGCAGCTGGCTTTTGCTAAAAGCCACTCATTACTTCTTTGTTATGACCAATAGCCATTGCAGTCGCGGCTGCTCGTATCAAGCTCCCGCGCTTCGGATATTGCTAGTTCTGCTACGGACAATTAACTTAACGTGATCTGGGTCACATTAGATTTTAAGTAATCTCAAAAGTAAAACTCTGTAATTAGTATTACGTGCTAAATGCGGGTGCTTTTTTGATATTTAACGCTGTTAAGTTGAGTTTTTTCGCTATTTAATCCATCTTCAATTCGATTTTTCTAATGGAGTGATTAACTGAAATATTACTTTGAACTAGCTCCCGTTGCCATTTTTCCTGTCTGTCATGCTTATCTCAAGCCAGAAACGTAAGTGCTGAAGATGTACTTTTTAGCGTTCTGCCAGTTATCAACACTCAGCTTAAAAGTTGGGAATAAATATAAAAATGCGAGGCAAGTGATTATGAAAACTCTAAATAGAAGACAAGCGATCAACCGTATTATTGGTATTTCTACTGCGGCAGCGGGCGGGGCACTTATCGCTAATCCTGTTATAGCGGCAGTGACCAACGTTAGCGGAGATTGGAAATTAGAAGTGGGTACCCGCTTAGCTTATAGCAAACTTGATCCCATGGTTGTGGCAAAACGTGCTTATGAAACCGGTAATGGCTGTATGTTCCAAGTATTTGATAGCATTATTCAAAGCTTGGCAGAATCAGATTCTGTTGATGCTGATAAGTTCGCCCAAGTACCAACCGCCATGGCGCATTATGGCTATGCAGGCATGCTAGGAGAAGGCACTGTTTGTGGCAATATTAACGCCACAGGTATGTTGGTTAATTTATTATCCATTAATGGTGAGCCTGCCAATGCAATGTTAAGTCAAACCATGCGTTTTTATGAATCAGAAACACTACCGTTTCAAACGGCTGAATTTATTGAAGGCATAGGCGCTGACATGACTGAGACCTTAGCTCAAGTCGGTAAACCTACAGCGGCAAATAGCACCCTTTGTCACAGCTCTATTAGTCTTTGGGCCAGTGAAAATGGTAAGTCATTTAGTGAAAAAGGCATGCGCTGTAAACAGCTTTCAGCCTCTGTGGTCTATGAATTAGTTGCAATGCTTAACAAGGCTTTTGATGGTGAGACCGTAAATGATCACCCAGTTTCAGATGCGACTCAAGATTGCCAAGGTTGTCATACATCGTCATCAACATTTGCCCCTAGTGTGCAAACGAATATGTCATGTAATACCTGTCACGGCGGCCACTAATTGCTGGGAGTAATAACATGAAACATCTTAAATTATGTAGTGTCATTGGCTTGAGTTCGATGTTGTTGTTTGGCTGTGGAGGCTCTGATGATGAAACTATCGATCCGCCAATTGAGCCACCTGTAGAGCCTCCGGTATTGACGGTCAATATTGATCAAACTGAGACCTTAACTGCTAGCTTACAATCTGTTGATGCAGAAAATGGCGCAGTGACAGTAAAACTGACAGGTGATGATGATTTGTCGGTCACTGACGCAAGTGCATTTAACCTGATTATTATGGGTTACCCTTCAAAGACGCAGTCGTCAACCAAGTACAATCTGGATTGGCATCAGGCGAGTCATGCAAATTGCATTGAGGCTGAAACCTGCTCACTTGATATCAATGAAGCTGAATCAGGGCTGTATTATTTAACCTTAGACAGTGTGAATTGGAAAACTGCGGTTGAGACTTACCGGGTAGCCTTAGAAGTTAAAGGTGACAAAGCTCATTATGAATTAGTGTTTATGGATTAAGGTACTTACCAATGTACTTTTAAGCTAGCTGTAAAAATGACAAAGCCTTTTCATTATGAAAAGGCTTTTTTACTGCTCAAATGATCGATTAACTCAGAAAGCGATCAATAGTTTTTTGCACATCATTGGGCATGATGGGCTTCGTCAGGTAATCATCAGCACCAATTTTTAAGGCTAACTCTTGATCAGATGCTTCAATGAGTGAGCTGACTACTACGATCGGAGTATTGGCGATTTCAGGCTGATCTTTAATAAACTTGATTACTTGATAGCCATTGATATTAGGCATAGTGATATCGACGAAAATTAAATTAGGGCGAATGCTTGCAAACATTTCGATAGCAGCATCGCCAGAATTTGCTGTCATAACCCGATATTCATCGCCCAAAATTGCCAGTAACAGGCCTGTGCAAACAGGATCGTCATCAATAACTACAACCGTACGTTTTTCCATTAATGCCTCATTAACAACTAGATACTCTTGGTGTTGTATTGTCATTATAGCTTAAAGCGACAGCGGAAAATGAAATATCAAGCCAGAAACAATATTGAGGGGAATTTTGTTTCTGGCATTGTCGTTATCAAACCAAGGTTTGATATTGCGGTAGTTAGTTTGCTTAGAAGGTGGCAATAGAGGCCAGGTGTGCTTCAAGTTCTGCTTCTGTGGTGGGGGTAATCTCAAGTTCAATTGAGAGCGGATCGCTACCATTAAGCATAAATGCCGCTTGTTTGTTGTGATCGTAATGAAACCATTTTCCATTGATACACACGTCGGTATAGCAGTTCGGTAGTAATTCCATGAGTACACCTATTATTTTATGTGATGGAGCTTGTAGGGTTATATTTGTGACACTAAAGCACAGTTTGAATGTGCTTTAGTGATCTTAGTCACCTTTATAAGACAATAGTTAAGCTAGGAGCACCTTGATCTGCATCAATTGAGATAGCGTTTTGTTGGATGGGAAAAGACTTTTCGTAACACAAAACACTAAAAGAGGCTTACTTTAAGTCTTATTTAGATATTAATGCTGCTTTTTGCCTATTCTTTAGGGTTAACCTTTGTTAATGGTGTTCACCAATGGTTATTCGGCTACGGTTATTCGCTAGCAGTTATTCGCCAGTGGCTATTCGGCTGTGGTTATTCGCTAGCAGTTATTCGCCAGTGGCTATTCGGCTGTGGTTATTCGCTAGCGGTTATTCGCTAGCAGTTATTCGCCAGTGGCTATTCGGCTGTGGTTATTCGCTAGCAGTTATTCGGCTGTGGTTATTCGCCAGTGGCTATTCGGCTGTGGCTATTCGGCTGTGGTTATTCGCTAGCAGTTATTCGGCTGTGGTTATTCGCTAGCAGTTATTCGGCTGCGGTTATTCGCTAGCAGTTATTCGCCAGTGGCTATTCGGCTGTGGTTATTCACTAGCAGTTATTCGGCTGCGCAAATAAGCTGCTATGCTTTAATTTTTGTAGATTGGCACTCACCGATGGATTAAATGCTTTGAACAGGAGAATATCCAATGAATATTGCTGTAACAGCAGCTAGTGGTCAACTTGGCGCTGCAATAGTAAATGCCCTGCTTGCTTTAGGCCCCAATTACAATGTAATCGCCCTTGCTAGAACCGTCGACAATGCCAAACACCTTGGGGTTGAAGTTCGCCCAGGTGATTACGATAATCTCGCTGAGCTTGAGACTTCGCTTAATGGTGTCGATACCTTATTACTGGTATCAGGTATGGCAGCCCCTGAAGCGCGTATTCCTCAGCATCGTAATGTTATTCAAGCAGCCAAGCAGGCAGGGGTTAAAAAAATTGTCTATACCAGCGTTCAAGGCGCTGAGGAAGACACTGCATTTTCTCCGGTTATTCAGAGTAATCGACAAACCGAGCTAGATGTCCAGAGCTCAGGACTTGAGTGGGTTATAGGCCGAAACGGTATCTATATTGAGCCAGATATTGAGTATATTGATAGCTACAAGGCGGCCGGCTTTATTTCCAATTGCGCTGGCGATGGCAAGTGCGGTTACACCACTCGAAAAGAGCTGGCATTTGCCTATGCCTGCATGTTGACTGAAGATAAACATAACGGCCATGTTTATAACCTCCATGGTGAGTCAATAACTCAATATCAATTGGCTGAATACTTGAATAAGAGTTTTGAGCTTAGCCTTAAATATATTCCTGTTTCAGTGGCGCAATACCGCGACGATCGCACCGCTGAACTGGGTGAATTTATGGGTACGGTGATTGCAGGTATTTACCAAGGCATACTTAATGGTAAATCAGATAACCCCAGCGACTTTACCCAAGCTGCAGGTCGTAAGCATCAAAGTTGGGATGATTACTTCTCAAGTCTTAACGCTTAAGTGTTAAAGCCCAAGCCTTAAAGCTTAATGTCGCCGTTAATGCGCGGCAATTAAAAGTTTAACGTCATAAAAAGCAGGCTGAAACTAACAAGGTCCTAGCTCAAACTAACTGGTTGCGTCTTGCTGAAGCGTAACCAGTTAATCCAAACCCTGTGTAAACCTTATAACAGCTCTCTACTGGTTAACATTGCTACAATTAAATGGTTGACAAAATCAACCAGTGCAATTATAGTTGACCTTATCAACTAGTTTCATTAAGCCGGAGAGAGATTATGATCCCTAAAATTAACCGAGAAAATCGCTACCGCATTACCGTTGAAGAGCAGATCTCAGGCCAAGATACTGGCAAAACCTTAAGCTTTGAGTTTCAAGATAGGGAAGACCTATTCAACGCTGTTGAAAATATAAAAAAGGGCAGTGGCTTAGAAGCGCCGCTTGCCACCAGAGTCGCCGTAGCCTTACGACTGTTAGGGCCTGTGATGATGCAAAACCGTAAGCATCCACTATTTTTGGATTTTATGCCTCACTTTAAAACCTTTATGAAAAATCTAAAAAGCACAGTAAAACAAACCATCACAGCTAAATAATCCCTAGGTTAATTTGATGCTTATCAAGATGATGTGTGCTGAGATAATCAGCTTTCAAAAAAGGCGCAGTCATTCACTGACTGCGCCTTTTTATTATTTAAGCCTGTTTTTAAACATTAAAAAAGGGCTTAAGGTATTTCAGTAAACCTCGTTACTTAACTGCTGAGTCCAGTGCATTGTAAGAGGCATGTTTACCTAGCTGCTTAGCAAAGTACTTGTTGGTTTCGGCTAAGATAATGTGTCTTAAACCAATAATCCCGATCAAGTTCGGAATGATCATTAAGCCATTAACGGTATCGGCCAGCATCCAAATAAGGTCTAGTTGAATAAACGCGCCGCCGGCAATCAAAGTTAAAAAGATAAACTGATATAGTTTAATACCTTGTTCACCTAAGCGTTTGCTGGTTAGGTAGTACCAACAACGCTCGCCGTAATAATGCCAACCTAGAATGGTGGTAAAGGCAAAACACACTAGAGCAATGGTCACCACATACTGGCCGACAATCACTGAGCCGCCAGAGGCAAAGGCTGCACTGGTCATTGCTGCGCCAGCAGTATCGCCATTCCACACACCGGTGATAATCAGCACTAAGCCTGTCATGGTACAAATCAAAATAGTGTCAAAAAAGGTGCCGGTCATGCTGACTAAGCCTTGCTCGACCGGTTCTTTAGTTTTAGCGGCAGCGGCCGCAATGGGCGCACTCCCTAAACCCGATTCATTAGAGAATACCCCGCGGGCGATACCAATTTGAATGGCTTGCGCCACCGTTGCGCCTAAGAAACCGCCTGCTGCAGCAATAGGGGCGAAGGCTGAGTGTAATACTAATTCAATGGCCGGAATGATTTGCTCAGAAAAGCTAAATAAAATCCACAAACAGGCCAATACATAACCTAGCGCCATAGTAGGTACTAACTTTTGCGCCACATTGGCAATGCGTTTAACGCCGCCGATCGTCACCGCAGCGACAAGGGTGGTGAGTACGAGGGCGGTAACCCAAGTCGGCACATCAAAGGCAATGGTCATGGCATCGCTAATGGCATTCACTTGGGCGAAAGTACCGATACCGAAAAAGGCTACGCCGACACCAAAAATAGCAAAAATATTGGCTAGCCACTTTAAGCCGAGACCACGCTCAATGTAGTACATTGGCCCGCCAGCAATATTACCTCTGGCATCGGTGGTGCGATACTTTACTGCCAGCATACATTCAGCATATTTGGTTGCCATTCCAAAGAAGGCTGCTAGCCACATCCAGAAAAGGGCGCCCGGCCCACCGATTTTAATCGCGGTGGCGACGCCGACAATATTACCAGTACCGATAGTGGCAGATAGCGCTGTACATAAGGCCGCGAAGGAAGATAAGTCGCCTTTGCCGCTAGCAGGTTTAAATAATAAGCTTAAGGCCAGTGGCAGCTTAAGGACTTGGAGTAATTTTAGGCGAATGGTGAGATATAGCCCGGTGCCGATCAGTAAGCATAGGGTTATAGGGCCCCAAACAATGGCATTGATATCGGCTAAAAGCGCGTGAAAATTCATGGTATTCCTCGAATATTAAACAACAAAATTAATATGGAGGAGGAAAAGAAATGGCTGGATTTGTGGTACTGAGGAATACAGCTCATGCAGGTGTTCATCATGATTGATGACATTAGGCACAGCAGAAAACGACAGTGACCATAAATGAATACAGTCATCCTCTCCTCTGTCCTTTTGCCTGAGCGTTTCGCGGCAGTTGAATTAATTCAACTGCCACTTTCGCCTTCGGCGCTGTAATGACATTAAGCTGCGAACCACTAATGCTTACAGTCTCTCCAGAGGCTCGTCCAGTAACAGTCCTCACCACTAAGTGGCACCTGAAAGAGTGGTTTATTAAATGATATCAATACCATCCAACAAACTTGCCTCGTCGGTGTGGGGTTGCTCCCCACTCTCCTGCTACCTTCATCCGAACGGATCTTTTTGCTAAGCGATTAAAAAGTTTAACAAAAAGGACTGACAGCATGCGTGATGTTACCCATGTGCTCAAGAGATCTGTATCACAGTTTTATCAACAAGCTGTTTAACTGGTTTATATTTGAACGAGTGCTAATTTCGAGTGTTCTTTGTTAGCGCTCTTTGTTAGGGTTCGTATTTACAGCTTGGCAATACTAGCTACTGACTGCCATATTCAAATCAGTTGCTAACCTTTTTAGCGTTTCAACCTGGTGGGTAAGCTTCTCGCCTTGGTTGGCAACAGACTCTGATACTTGATGAGTTTTAACAACACTGCTAGCAACTTCGGCGCTGGCAGTATTAAGTTCTTGAACTGCCTGAACTTGATGCACCATGGTATCGGCAAGTTGATTGATATCACTGAGGGTCTCTGCGACCTTAGCGATAATACTGGTGAGCTCATTACTGGATTGCTCAATGACACTTTGGCCGTGCAGCACTTCTTTTTGGCTACGATCTAACAGGCTACGAATTTCGACTGCAGAGGTATTACTCTTAGCTGACAGCTCGCGCACTTGTTCAGCCACTACTGCAAAACCGCGCCCATGCTCACCAGCGCGAGCCGCTTCAATGGCAGCATTGAGTGCCAATAAGTTGGTTTGGTCTGCCACCGAGGTAATTAAATCTGCCACTGACATAATTTCTTTATTACTGACTAAAATTTTGCTGATAGCTTCTGTAGTAGCCGCCAGTGATGAGGCACTTAGCTGAGCCTGATCATTGATAAGTTGGCTGCGATTACGTAAATCGACCACAAATGATTCTGACTGCTCAACATCTTGAGTCATCCGGCTAAGCTGTTGGTTCATTTCTTCAGCGGCGCTGGCCTGAGATTGGCAGTTTTGATTTAAATCATCCACTTGATGATGCAAGTCTTCAGATTGTGTTTCAAGTACCTCAGCCATGCTAGACAGTTGCACCGCATTGTCACCCGCGCGATGTAAAATCGACGATAATTGCTGGGCGCTTTGCTCTGCATCATTTGCGACTTTTTCTGTTTGATGCTGAGATTTTTCAGCATGCTCAATGGCTTTATTACGTTGCTTGGCGGTAAAGGCTTGGGCGATAACAATTATAATCAGTGGCATTAATAAACCAGACCAAGCCTCTGTCATGTATGCCGTATCAGACAGTTCCATAACCGGAATGCTCACCCCTTGTAACTCTAACATTAGCATCCAAGATGACGCTGCGATCACCAGCGCACTCCAAATCGTCGCCATTAAAATACCTGCAGTTAAAAAGAAGGCGATCAGTAATACCGTTAACCATAGGCTCTGACTTGAATTGAGCACACCACCGTCCTGATAAATAAGGTTCAGTGCATGTAGAGCCATACCAAGGAAACCGACATTAAGCGCGAGGGTCGGCATTTTTGCCAAGCGCAAAATTAAGCCTGCACTTATCTCGGCAATAATTAAAAATATAGAGGTGTAGATCAATAAACTATGATCAAATTGCAGCCATTTAAACAGACTGTAAAGGCCGGTAAATAGTGATAAAAGTGAGAAAAATAGAATGACTTCCACATACCTGAGTTGAGTGTCATTCCAGGTATTATTGGTCGGGAAAAAAGCAGCACGCCACATTGCCAAAGGAGTCATAAAGTTGCCTCTTATAATACAAAGTAGAAAAGGCCTAGGGGATAAAAAACCGAATACTTACCTTAGCCTAAACTAAATAATTCACATCTAAATTATTGTTTTTTTATTGATTTATTAAAATTTGTTCTAGATTTACCATGGCTAAGGTGACAGCGGCAAACAGTTATCGCCTTAGACCATGGTTATCGTCACTTTTATTGTTTTAGATCAACCTTTTAGCATCGATTTTTTTAGGCCTTTATCGGTTGGCTTTTTGCCTAACCAGACACTGAGCACCGCTTTACGGAAGTCTTCACCTGGAGTGACAGCCAATTGCTGGCCATTTTTGTAACTAATCACACCTTCACCGGGCACGCTCATTAAGGTGAATTGATCGCCTGACTTAATGGGATCAGAAAAAGAGTTGATCAAGGATTCAATACTGGCGGCAATCGGCTCCGTTTTGCCGTTTGTTGCCCGATCAAAGCCTTCATTTAAGGCATCGATCATTTTTTCTGAGGTGATCATATCTGAGGTAATATTAAGCCGAATCGCAGTTGGGGAGTCGCTATCAATCACCTGTTGTGCTTGGGTACTGGTGCTGGTGGTAAACAAAGAACCGACATATAAGTCGATAAAAAATTTACTCCGAACTCCGGCGCCGTTTAACACCATAGTGCTGTTATTTAAAGTCACGTTTTCAGGCACACTGACACCTGAAATATCAACGGCAGCTGAGGCGCTGGCACACACGAACATTAAGCTCGTTGCGGTAATAATGCGTTTAATCATGTCATCCTCCATTAAGGATTAAAAAGCGCTGCCAATACTGAAACAGTTTGGTATTTAGCAGCGAAAGAGCATTAGTGGCTATTAGTTAAAAATACACTGGCTAGAATGCGTGGTTATATTCAATCCAATAGCTATCATCAGTGCTATCACTATTGTCTGTTTTATAGTTCACTCGCACGTTTTGGCGTTTGTTCATTTGATATGCCAAAGATAATTCACCGCTAAAGCTTGCCATTTGTAAGCCGCCATCCATGATGTCATCGCTCCATGACTTGCCTTGCATTTCTTCGGTATAAGAAGCGCTTAATAGCATCCACCAGTTATCATTAAAGGCATAACGGGCATAAACCATACCGGTTAAAATGAGTGATGGAACATCAATGCCACTGCTGGTTACCGGGATGTCTGTAGCTGTAATATCTTGCATGTTATCGCCAACGACCACAGCACCGGCATATAAAATTGGCCAAATATAGAAGTTATCAGTAACCGGAATCGTCATCACAGGACCCGCTTGCACCACTGCCATGCTGCCATAAAAAGGATGGTCAGCTAGGATGGCGTCAATAGACCAGCCGGTGCCGTTTGTGGTGTTGATAGTGCCATAACGTAAACGGTACGAACGCTTGCTGGTTTCATCATTAAATGTTGGTACAAGGCCGTAATCAGGATGCTCTATCATCCCAGTAAATTTAGGGCTTTTATCACCCTCGTTAAAGATATTTTTAGCTTCGAAAATAACCCCACTCTTTTGACCTGAATCAGCGGTTTTTTCCGACAGCATTAATTGGCCTTTAATGTTCATGCCTTCACTGCCGTATGATGCGCCAATAGAGGTGTAAACATCAGTTGGATTAGACATATCAATATCTGCTTCTGTGTCAGCAGCATAAGTTAAACCAGAAGTCATTGAAGCGAGTATTGCCATACTTAGAATGCGTGTTTTCATGGTAACTCCATTATTTTGTAATTAGTTTTTAATTAGTTTTTATCATTAGCGTTATAAATTTCTGAGGACTAATCCTCGTGGTACTGGCGATAGGTTGCGCCAGTACCCATTACTTCTTCACGTTTTATTGGGCTTGGTATGAACCTGCCATTAAACGGGTGTTGGTATATTTTTTACTAAAGAATACATAAGCATAAGCAGCATTAATGATGAAACTAGCTGCACCTGCTGCCAGCATGAGTTCATCATTGCGTGGTAGTGGAACCACGTTACTTTCGTACATGAATGGGCAGCTGAAGTAGTACATGAACGAGCCTGCTAAAGTGAATGCTCGAGCCTGTAACCAAGTGCCTTTTTTAATGAATAGCGCTGGTAATGTTGCTGCGATTAGCACCATCATTTGCGCCGTCGCAGAGCCTGGGAAATTGAGGTAAACGAACACAATATTCCAAACGTCGTAGGCGATAATCCAAAATGTGGTCATTGCTGGCCAAATCATGTCTTGCTGCTTACTTTTGTCTGAGAAAATTTTCGCCCAACCTGCAAGGGTGATAATAGATAGCACACCACCAGTTGCATTGAGGATATTGGCAAGATTACCCATACTGAAGTCTTGCATTACCGCTTCTGAAATATTAATCGCGAGGAATGCAGCAGCGCCGAATTTTGCCCATTTCATATCACCGACTTTGGTAAAGCGGATTAAGGTAAATAAGGCTGCAGCACCAACAACTGAGTACAGTTTTACCCATTTGAACCAGTAGGTGATCTCATAGCTTGACCACAGTGGAATAAGCGCTATGGGTAAGATGAACCAAAAAACGTAGTTACTCCATTTGTAGCGTCGGCACATTTCGTTTAATGCAATTAAGCCAAATAGCACCAGTAATACATGCCCATAAGCGCGGTATTCATACCATTTGTGAATGTTGAAGCCATCGTCTGCTAAGGTGAAGCGGATTTCTTCACTGTCAACGTAAGTTAATGTTGCCCCATCAAAGTCATTAATCTCATCACCCGCTTGGCTGCTAATCACCACACCTGTGGCAGTTTGCTGCCAACGCTGGGTTTCGACTTTATTAAAGCCGCCAGATTGTTTAGTGACACTGACAAGATTGTTTTCAGCAAATTCCATTCGATAAAACAAGCTACCTTCGCCGGGTTTGCCGTCTCTGGTGCCTTGCCATATTTGCCCTGGTAGCGGCTGAGTTTCTACTTGATGATTAATGGCGTCATCAGCGTTAGCTACGCTGGTGATGCTTACCATCATTAACGCAAAAACCGCGCTAAAAAGTGTTATTAGTTTATGTTTCATAACAACGTCTCGTGTTGTATTAACCGAATACCGATGTGGTATTCGGTTGGAGGTGATTAGGCTGTTGCTAATTTCTTATCTTGAGCCGTTTGATCATCTTCTAATTCGCTGACTAATGGTGGTGGAGACTTTTCACCAAATGGTGGTTCACCATTTTTCTTCTGCATGGTGAAGTACCAAATTGCGAAAGGAACGTGTAAAGCAAGGTTGATGACGCCCCAGTAATACAGCACGTTATCGTTGGCCCAGCTGCTTGAATCCATTAGTGGTACAAACACGTCGCTGTTAGCGCGGATCAGTAGGTGGAATGCCAAGGTGTAAACACGCGCGATTACGTAAAGCTCTGGTCGACCTTTGATTAATGGGTATAGCTCTGCCGCCATCAAGATACAGAATGAACTTGCGAAGAACGCAGGGCTCTCACCGAATACAAAGGCTAGGTTCCAGGTGGTATAGAGGAAGTTCCATGCCGCTGTGGAATAAAACAGTAAGTCGTTTGGTTTGTCTTTACCGATAACCCAATAGACACGTTTACCATTTTTGTAGCGTGGGAAAGGAATAGTGACACAAAGAATGACACCACAGATTGCGTTAAAGTAGTTTGCTGTAGCAAAGTCTTTTAATGTGGCTTCTGCAATGTTTAACACTAAAACTGCATATAGAAATTTTAACACCCAGTCGCCGCGGAAAAACGCCAGCACCTTGTGTGGGTTTTGATGATATAGCCACGCGATACGGGCACCACCAACAACAATTGCAGTGGGGATTAATACACTGACCGTCTTAACCCAACGGAACCATCCGTCAAGTTGATCTGCCCATAGTGGGGCTGTCACTAATGAAAGTAGCCAAAAAGCGGCGGTTAATCTTGGTGTTCGGCGCATACCTTCAACCAAAACGAGTAATAAAACAATATAACCTGTCATTGATACGAAATATTGCCAGACTGGGATGTCCATAATGCCTCCGAGAGCATGTTATTTAGCAATCTATAGCTCCTAACTGATGGAGCTATGTTCAAAAAAATTCACGTTTTTGTTTAGTTCTTATTCGAATAGATCTTCAACACCCAAAGTTAGAGTAATAACTCTACTTTAGAGTCTTTACTCTAACTTAGGGTTTTAATTAGACCTTGATCTAAATCAAGTAATGATTCTGTTTTGGTTGTTACCTAAAGGTGTTTAGCTTGTTAATGTGATCGAGTTAACAGGTTGTTTAATCGCTAAATAAGTGACTATTAATTCATGGTTTCGTTAAATTTATATATTAGGTTTCCATAATTTATTCAATATTTTCAGTAAATTAGAAGTTATACAAATTACTTATGTGTGTGGGAGCCACTTTGGGAAGGGAATCGCTTTCAAGTGCTACGGGGCGGGATATATATTGGCTATTGTTGTAAACATTTCAGTAACAATTTTACTTTTAAGTGTGGGTGAAAAAGGGATTGTGACTGTGGCTGTAGTCATTGTAGTGAACAATTTTTGGACATTGAACGTAATTTATTTAACAACTCAGTGCTGAGAGCAGTCATTAAGTCTTAAATTGCCGCAGTTAGTCGCTGCAGTTAATGAAGCTTGATTTTAAGCATCAGTTATTACATCCGAGGAACCACTATGCCTAGTATAAATAAAGCCGTTAATAACCCAAGAGATACGAGTCAACATGGGCTGAATACCTTCGAGCAGTCTGTGTATAACGACAGTCAGCCAACGATCATCGGTGTGGCAGATTCGACTCACTATCTGGTGGGCGTAGTGGATGCGGATAATAACTTTTCAGGACTGACAGCAGGCAGCGCTTGCACAGTAGTTAATTCACTCGCAGAGGCTAAGACGCTGCTGCGAAGCCATTATTATTCCAGGGCTAATGTGGTATATCAAACAGCTTATGATGAAATGTGTGGTTTGGCTGCAAATGGTCATTATCATGAAAGCATAAAGCTATAACAATTATCCTTTGGTTACCAATGCTTTGAACTGTGCGGCTTGGCCTGCGAATGGCCACTATTAACCAGCACGAAAGCATAAAGCTATAACAATTATCCTTTGGTTACCAATGCTTTGAACTGTGCGGCTTGGCCTGCGAATGGCCACT